>DASQRT010000086.1:0-2346 GCA_035642795.1 Nitrospirales bacterium | reverse complement strand
ATCTCGCCGCGGTCAAGCAGGCCGTCAAGGCCGGGTGCAACGTCATTGACAGCGCGATCAACTACCGCTGTCAGCGCAGCGAGCGGACGATCGGCCAGGCGCTGGCCGAGCTGATCAAGGATGGAGCCTGCCAGCGCGACGAAGTGCTGATCGCAACGAAGGGCGGTTTCATCCCGTACGATGGCGCGCCCCCGCGCGACGGCTACGCCTACGTGCAGAAGACCTTCATCATGCCCGGCATTTTCCGCTCGTCGGACGTGGTGGCCGACTGCCACTGCATGACCCCGAAATACGTTAGTCACCAGATCGACACCAGCCTGGCCAACTTGGGGCTCGCCTGCCTCGACGTGTACTACCTGCACAATCCGGAGATCCAGCTTGAGCAGGTGACGCGCGACGAGTTCATGAAGCGCATGCGCGCGGCCTTCGAGACGCTCGAAGCAGCGGTCGCGCAGGGCAAGCTGCGTGTGTACGGGACGGCGACTTGGGAGGGCTATCGGGTGTCGTCCAAGGCCCGCGGCCATCTCTCGCTGGAGGCGCTGGTGCGACTGGCTGAAGAGGTGGGCGGGAAGGACCATCACTTCAAGGTGATCCAGTTGCCGTACAACATCGGCATGCCGGAGGCGCTTGCCGCGAATACGCAGTCCTTCAACGGCGCGACGGTCCCTCTTCTGGTAGCCGCCAAGGCGCTCAACATCTACGTGATGATCAGCGCGCCGATCCTGCAGGGGAGACTCGCGCGCGGGCTGCCGGCCGACCTGCATCAAGCGCTGGGGGAGGGCACCGACGCCCAACGGGCCTTACAGTTCGTCCGCTCGACGCCGGGCATCGGAACGGCGCTGGTTGGGATGAAGCAAGCGGATCACGTGCGGGACAACATGGCGCTCGCGCGGCTTGCGCCGTTGTCTCCTGATCAGATTGCGAAGCTCTTTGCGTGATGCGGACGCTGATCTATGACGGCCAGTGCCGGCTCTGCGTGACCGCGAAGGAAGGGCTGGAGCGGCTAGGGCCGGACCCGCAACACTCGGAGGTCCGGTTCGTCCCGTACCAGAGTGAAGAGGCCGCGTGTCGGCTCGGCTCCGAGTACAAGCCGGGCCGCCCCGATGTGGCCTTTCTCGTGGAGCCGGACGGCACGATCAGCCGAGGGCTGGACGCCTTTCTCCCGCTGGTGCCGGGGCTTCCCGGCGGGCGCGTCTTGTATCCCATTCTGCGCGTGCCGCTGATCCGGCCGCTCGCCTATCTTGCCTACCGCCTCGTTGCGCGCTATCGCTATAAATGGTTTGGGTCGGTGTCTCCCACAGAAAAATCCTCTTAGCGGGTGACACCGCATGGGCGCCCAGATACAGCGCGGGGCGTATAGCCGGGTCTGCGGGGCCTCGACGGCGAAACGCCCAGCTGTGCTGGGCTATGCGGGGGCAGGACCTGCTCTTAAGCCCCGTCTGTGCCGCGGTACTTCTCATCCAGGTCGTAGTAATCGTCGAGCCCGATGATGTCGTGGAACTGCTTGAAGGGAAGCAAGCGATCCAAGTGATCGCGGGTGGTACCCTTGGTCTTGATCAGGTTGAACATCTCCTGCATGGCCTTGGCCGAGGCATAGAGCGCGGTCAGCGGGCAGACGATGAGCTGGAGGCCGAGCTTCTCCAGTTCATCCTTGGTGAGCAGCGGCGTGACGCCACCCTCCAGCATGTTGGCGACGAGCGGCGGCGGCAGCTCCTTGGCGATCGTCTTCAGATCGTCCACGCTCCTAGGCGCTTCGATGAAGAGCGCGTCGGCTCCGGCCTCCTTGTACTTCAGGCACCGTTTGATCGCGTCCTCCAGGCCGTTGACTTGGCGGGCGTCCGTGCGCGCCACGATGAAGAAGTCGCGGCCCCGGCGGGCGTCCACCGCGGCCCGGATCTTCTGCACGTGCTCCTCGACCGGGATGACCCGCTTGCCCTTCATGTGACCGCAGCGCTTGGGCCAGACCTGATCCTCCAGGAACATGCCGGCGGCGCCGGCGTCGATCAGCTCGTTGACCGTGCGGATCACGTTCAGCGCGTTGCCGTAGCCGGTGTCGGCGTCGATGATGATCGGGATCTTGACCGACCCGCAGACCCGCTTCGCGGTCGCAACCATCTCGGTCTGCGTGAGGTAGCCGAAGTCGGGCAGGCCAAGCTGCGTGGCCGCCACGCTGTAGCCGGAGATGAAGGTCAGGGGAAAGCCGGCGCGCTCCACGAGCTTGGCGCCCAGCGCGTCGTAAACGCCTGGAAAAATGAGGGTGCGTTCCTTTTCCAGGAGGGCGTGGATGCGGGTCTTGGGCGGCATGGCGCGGTCATTGTAGAGACAAGAACCCTATTGGTCAATCGG
>DASQRT010000085.1:0-3934 GCA_035642795.1 Nitrospirales bacterium | reverse complement strand
TCTTCGGGGTGGCAGACATACCCGGTGATGGCGCTGGCGGTCACTACAGCGGGGTTGGCCAGGTATACCTGGGAATCCCGGTGGCCCATGCGGCCGGGGAAGTTCCGGTTGGTGGTCGAGATGCAGACCTCGCTCTTGTTGAGCCGGCCGAACGTGTCCGACGGGCCGCCCAGGCACGCCGCGCACGAGGCGCCTTGCGCGATCTTGGCCCCGGATTTCTGGAAGATCTCGAGCAGGGTTTCCCCGTTCAGCTTGGTGGTCGCCAGACCGCGCGCCACCTCGGTCGTGGCCGGCACGATGTAGGTGTCGGCTTTCACCTGCCGGCCCTTGAGGATTTGGGCCGCCGCGACGAAGTCGTTCAGCTTCCCGCCGGTGCAGGACCCGATGTAGGCGCGGTCCAGCTTGATGCCGTGGCACTCGCGGGCCGTGGCCCGGTTGTCCGGCGAGTGCGGCTTGGCGACCGTGGGCTCGATGGCGGCGGACTTGTACCGCCGCACGCTGTGGAAGCGGGCGCCGGGGTTGTCCTTCACCGGCTCGTAGGGCTTGGCGGTCTTGGTCTTCACGAATTTCTCGGTCACGGCGTCCACGGGGATCACGCCGTTCTTGCCGCCGGCCTCGATCACCATGTTGCAGAGCGTCATCCGCTCCTCGATCGAGAGCGACATCACGCCGTCCCCCGCGAACTCCATGGCGCGGTACGTCGCGCCGTCCACGCCGATGTCCCCGATGATGTGCAGGATCAGGTCCTTGGCCATCAGGTAGGGCGGGAGCGGCCCTTCGAACTCGAACCGCATGGTCTCCGGCACCTTCACCCAGAGCTTGCCGATCCCCATGATCAAGGCGGCGTCGGTGTTGCCGATCCCCGTGGCGAACTCGCCGAACGCGCCGGCGGTGCAGGTGTGTGAGTCGGTCCCGAAGAGCACCTCGCCCGGGCGGGTGTGGCCCTCCTCGGGCAGCGCGATGTGGCAGACGCCTTTGTATTTGTCCGTGCCGACGTCGTAGTAGTACGGCAGGCCCTGCTCCTTCACGAAGGCGCGCAGGACGTCGATGTTGCGGTGCGCGTGCTGGTCATTGGTGAAGATGTAGTGGTCCGGGATGATCACGACCTTCTCCGGGTCCCAGACTTTGGCGTTCGGCCCGAACTGCTTGCGGAAGATGCCGATCGTCCCAGGCCCGCACACGTCGTGGGTCATCAGGATGTCCACGTCGACCCAGATGTTGTCGCCCGGCGCGACGGTCTTCCGCGCCGCGTGTCGCGCCAGCACCTGCTCCGTCATCGTCATGCTCAAGGGTCCCGCTCCTTTGCCTGGAAAGCAATCGGTTCAGCGTGCGAGAGAATCGATTCTAGCCGATGAAACGCCGAAAGTGCAAGGCAGCCGCGATTGACAAGGCGAACGACCTTCGGCTATCGTACCACTCATGCACGTGAGCTCACAGTCCGGGTTCGGGGGCGACCTCGCGCCGATCCGAATTCCCAGCGTCATCCCGTTGTTTCCCCTCCCGAACATGGTCTTCTTCCCGCGGACGTACCTGCCGTTGCACGTTTTCGAGTCGCGCTATCGCCGGATGGTCCGGGACGCCGCCTCCAGCCATCAGATGATCGGCATGGTCCTGCTGAAGGAGGGGTGGGAGACGGACTACGAGGGCACGCCGCCGATCTTCCCGATCGGCGCGGTGGGCCGGATCGTGACCGTGCAGGCGCTCTCGGATGGGCGGTTCAACATCCTGCTGCAGGGGCTCAGCCGGTTCGAGATCCAGGAAGAGCTTGGCTGCGAGTCCTACCGCCAGGGCCAGATCCGGCTCACGGAATTCGTTTCGTCCGAGCGGAAGCTTCCGTCCGACGTGCGGGCGGAGATGGTGAAGCTGGTCGGGAACTTCCTCCTGACGCGCGAGGACGGCGTCGCGCTCGCGAACTTCCTGAAGCAGCCCGTGGACGACGAGGCCCTCGTGCACAATCTGTCCTTCGCCCTGGATTTCACGCCGCTGGAAAAGCAGTTTCTGCTGGAAGCGGACTCCCTGGTCCAGCAGGCCCGCCGGCTCCTGGACCTCCTGCAGTTCAAGCGTTACGAGCTGAACGACTCGACCGGCTGGGGCTGATACCGTGGGCAGCTCCGTCGCCATCGAGGTTGCACACCTCTCGAAAGTCTACGAAGGCAAGGTCACGGCCGTCGAGGACGTCACCTTCCAGGTGTCCCCGGGCGAGGTCTTCGGCCTGCTGGGGCCCAACGGCGCCGGGAAGACCACGACCCTGCGCGTCCTCATCACGGTCCTCCGTCCGTCCGGTGGCACCGCGCGCGTGCTGGGGCTGGACGTCGTCGAGCAGGCCACCCAGGTGCGTCAGATCATCGGGTACGTGCCGCAGGAACGGGCGATCGACCGGTTCCTCACCGGCCGCGAGCACCTGCAACTCTTGGCGAGCCTGTACCATCTGCCCAAGGACCGAGCGGCCGCGCGCATCGACGAGGTGCTGAAGCTGGTCAATCTCGAGAACAAGGCCGACGAAGTGGCCAGAAACTACTCCGGCGGGATGAAACGGAAGCTGGACATCGCCTGCGGGCTGATTCCGGACCCCAAGGTCCTGTTCATGGACGAGCCCACACTGGGACTGGACGTCCAGAGCCGCCTGAAGATTTGGGAACACATCCGCGAGTTGAAGGCGCGCGGCATCACCATCATGTTGACCACCAATTACCTGGACGAGGCCGACCAGCTCTGCGACCGCATCGCCATCATCGACGGCGGGCGGGTCAAGGCGATCGGCGCTCTGAACGAGCTCAAGTCCGGCCTCGGCGGCGACGTCGTGACGCTCACCCTCGCGCCCGCCGATCTGGACAAGGTCGAAGGGCTGGCGCAGGCCCTCAAGGCGCAGGAAGGCGTCCGAGCCGTGAGCGTCAAGCAGAACGTGCTGGACATCCGGGTCACCTCACCGGAGAAGACCCTGCCGGCCATCCTGTCTCAGGTGAGCGCGCGCCGGTGCCGGCTGGAGTTCGTGGACTATCACCGGCCGCGCCTGGATGATGTCTTCCTGGCGCACACAGGGCACCGCATCCAAGAGGACTGAACACTCAGCGCTGAGAACTTATGGAGCAGTACTTGCAAGAGGTCGGCGCGCTGACGATGCGCTGGGTGAAGCGGCTGAGCCGCGAGAAGTTCAGCATGCTGTTCACGCTGTTCCAGCCGATGGTGTTCTGGCTGATCTTCTTCGGCAACCTGTTCCAGCGGACCGCGAACACCCAGGTCGTGCAGGCGCCGAGCTACATCGCGTTCCTCGCGGCGGGCGTCGTCGTCATGACAATCCTCAACAACGGGCTGGCGGGCGGGACGGACCTCCTGTTCGACAAGGAGAACGGCTTCCTGGAGCGGCTGATGTCCACGCCGATCTCCCGCACGTCCGTCGTGATCAGCCGGTTCCTGTTCGTCATGACGATCACCTCGCTGCAAGTCCTGGTGATCCTGGGCGTGGCCTACCTGTTCGGCGTGCACCCGGTTACCGGTCTCCCCGGCGTGGCCGTGATCATCCTGATCGGGCTCTTGTTCGGCGTCGGCCTGACGGCCATCTCCATGGCCCTGGCCTTCTCAGTCAAGAGCCACGGGGACTTCTTCTCAATGCTCGGCTTTCTCTCCCTGCCGATGATCTTTCTTAGCACGGCGCTGGTGCCGCTGGCGGCCATGCCGAAGTGGATGGCGGTCCTCGCGCAGCTCAATCCGATGACGTGGGCCATCGATGCGGTGCGCCCCTTGATCCTCTCCGGCTGGGCCGCGGCGCTGCCGAAGATCGGCATCGTCGTGATCGTCATGACGGTGTTCGATTCTGTCTGCCTCTTCGGCGCCGCCCGCGCCTTCCGCCGCACGTTAGGATAACGATCTCCTTTTCGCGGGTCCTGTCGCCCCTCCTATGTAGGGGCGCACTGCGGTGCGCCCGATCCAGAGGGCG
>DASQRT010000084.1:0-3389 GCA_035642795.1 Nitrospirales bacterium | reverse complement strand
TCGATTTTGTAAATGGCCATCCGGTCAGTGACCGCTTCGACACAATCCAGCACGTCGTCGATCGCGCTGGCCAGCCCATAAATGTCCTCTCGATCGATCGGTGTGATGAAGGTCTGGTTCAATTTCCTGATGATCGTATGGGTGATGGCGTCCCCGGCCGACTCGATCCGCTTGATCTCTCGGGCTTTGCGATCGACATCCTCGTAGGACTCCATCATCTCTTTCAAGCGGCGGCTGCCGAGGACCATGTTCTGGGCCGCCTCATTGAACATCTCGAAAAAGGCGGGCTCATGAGGGAAGAGGTTGAACATACAGGATGGCTCCGTTGATGGGTTGTGTCTTGCCGATTTCAGGAGACTATCAGGATAGCGTTTTCACCGGGATAAATCAACGCTGCCATCTCTCCGATTTATTTGATTTCTTTCAATGCCGCACGCCAGGCTTGCACCATGGCGGGATCCACATCCACCAGCACCACCGACTTCAGCGCCAGTGGGACAAACGCTCGAATCTCTTTGATCATCATCGCGGCTGCATCCCCATGTGCCACCCCACCGACGCCAGTACCCATCCCCGGGATGGCCACCGAGGTAAACCCGCGCGCATCCGCCAGCGCAAGCGCGGCCCGCGTAGCGAGCGCCACGTTCTGAGGATCGATCCGCATGGCCGGCTCTGGCATCGTGGGTGCATGGATAATGGCCTGGTAGCGTGTCCGTCCTCCTGAGGTCAGTACCGCGCTGCCGACCGAGATCGGCGCCTGCCGCTGGGCTTCCTCATCCACCGCAGGTCCGGCCGCGCGCTTGATCACACCCGCCACCCCGCCGCCCATGATGCCGCGACTGTTTGCGGCGTTCACGATCGCCTGCACATCAATCTCCAGGATGCTGCCTTGGACCACGCGAATCTGAAGACGCTCCCTGCCCACTTTGATCAGATGCCTCCGATGGCGAAGCGCAAGCGCGCTTCAGCAATCTTCGAGTTGTACTGCGTCTGTGCCAGCCGGGTCTCTGCTGCAGTGACCGCCACCTCGCTCTGCGTAACCTCCACGATCGAACTTAAGCCCAACTTGTACCGTTGGCTGGCGAGCGAGAGAGACTCCCGCGCAATCGTGACTTCCTCCAGCGCCACCTTGACTTGCTGGATCAGCGTCACTAAATCCAAAAAGCTGTCCTGGACTTGCAGCCGTATGTTCTGCGACACGGTGCGATAGATCGCCTGGGCCTCCAGGTGCTGTGCGGTCGCTTCCGCCACCTGGTTCTGGATCAGAAAGCCCGTGAAGAGCGGAACTGAGACGACACCGCCCACCCCCCACCAGCCTCCTTCCTGAAGGTTCGGTCGGTTGGAAATGTGCTCGGTATCCCCCGCACCACCGACCGCTTGGAGGGTGGGGTAGTTCGTGCTGACCGCAGCGTTAATCCGATGCTCGGCCGTCCGCACCCGTTCCTTGATGGCAAGGAGTTCAGGACGACGGTCCTGAGCTTCCGCCATGAGACTATCGAGAGCGCCGGGGGCTTCGACCATAATTGAGACGTCTTCCAGCGTATAGCCAACGGGCCCCTCCACTCCCATGGCATTGTTCAGCGCCGCAAAGGCCGTCACAAGATCATTGCGCGCGCGGATTACCAGATACTCCGCGTCGGACAACTGGACCTGCACTAAGCCCAGATCCAGCTTGGACTTGAGCTGGTTCCGGTACAGAGTCTCTACCTGCTGCTTGATGACCTCCCGCTCCCGCACTGTCTGCTCGGCGATTTCGACCAACCGCTTCTGCTTAAGGACATTCAGATAGGCAGCGACCGCACCGAGGGTCACGTCCGCGCGGCGGGTCAGAGCCTCTTTCTCAAACCTGGCCTTCTCTGACCGCTGAGCCTTGACACGGTTCTCAGTCTGGCCGAAATCGTACAGCAGTTGGCTCGCCGCCACTCCCACGGTCACGTCGCTCTGATTGGGTTCGATCAACGTACCCGAGGGGCGCAGGAACGAGTTGGCCCGAAGGGCGCCGTTCGTTTGGATCGCCGCCCCTCCAACCTGCGGATAGTACGGCGCCTCAGCCTGCTTGGCCCGTGCGTAGGCCGCCTGCACGGCGAATTCGGCCGATTGGAGCGTCGGATGTTTCTCCAAGGCCGTCTGGATCGCCTGCTGGAGCGTCAGGCGAGGCGGTTCACCTGATGGCACAGCCGGCTGTCCCCAGGCAATCCCTCCCCGGCCCGTCACTATCGTCACTATGATGATAAGTGCTGCCAGCGCATGCCTCACTCTCTGTCGCATTTCATCCCTCCTCCTGAAAACCGGCTGTGATCGTCTTCACCCTAAGCCGGCCTGCGTCGAACCGCCAGGGACAATCAGCACGGACTTCGTCGTGTAGGCCAGGACCTTACGCGAGACACTTCCCAACAAGAGCCTCCGCAACCCATGGAGACCTCGAGAGCCAATAACGACCAGATCGATCCCCTCTGCATTAGCTTGTCCCAGGATCGCAACCGCAGGGTCGTCTTCCACAACCCGGAGCTCAACAGCGTAGCCTCGTGCGGACAACCGGTCTCCCACTTCTCTCAAGTATTCCGACGCAGCTGCCAGCCCGTAACGGCGCACAGACTCCGGCAGCAACTCGGCGAACGGTGGAGACGGACAGACTGTCACGGCCACAACCGGGCACGGGTGGAAGAGGGACTGCTCGGCAAGAAACCGCACGGCATGTTCGGCTCCTTGGGACCGATCCACAGCCAATAGGATCTTTCTGATCGCTGTCATCTCGCGTCTCACAACCAGGACAGGACACGTGGCTTCATGCACCACCCGATAGGTGACGCCTCCGAGCAAGAGCGATTGGATTGTACTCAACCCGCGGGAACCGATCACAATAAGACTAGCACCAGAGGAAGCTGCGGTCTTAAGGATCACGTCCGCGGTCCGCCCTTCCCGAACGGAGACACAGACGTTCTGGAAGACCGGAACCAGGACAGCCTGGAACTTTGGAAGAAACTGGTTCGCCTCAGCCTCCAACAAGGACCGTATCTTCTTGTGATACCAATCAATGAGTGCGGCTGAGAGGTGCGGGTGGGGAATGGCTTCGAGGTCCAAGACATGCAGGATCTCTACTTCGGTCGCGGTATAGCACTGTTTGAGCGTCTGTACCGCCAGTGCAGCATGCAGGGACTTGTCGACAGCCAGCAGGACTTTCACTACAGTCAGTACTTCTGGCTGCTCGGCTTCCCTGCGGGGAGATTGTAGGGAGACGCCTTGGCCGGCGTCCCATCGGTGAGGTGGGCCTTGCCCACCACGACGACATCCTCAGACCCTGTGAGACCCGATGTGATTTCCACCCAAGCGCCGTCATCAATGTCGGTCTTGACAGGGACCTTTCGAGCAACGCCCTGGTCAACCACGAA
>DASQRT010000083.1:0-4937 GCA_035642795.1 Nitrospirales bacterium | reverse complement strand
CATGGTCGCCGTCCTTTCGGGTACGGGTGCAGCGTTCGCGCTGGAGTCCTCTGGGGCTCTGCCAACGGCTCCATCGGAGCATGGGATGGCTCCTCCCGGTGTGCGGGGTAAGGGCAAAACACCGTCTTTAGCAGGTTGTCGCATGCGCCCGTATCGCGAAGATCCCATGCGGGCACCTTTCCTGCTCGTTGAAGAAGGCCCGATACCTGGTTCGGATCCCGATCATTCGCTCACGCCGGCCGAGACCAAGTGCGTTGAAAACTTGCGCAAGGCAGGGAAAAAAGCCATTGAGAGGGGCAAGATCACCGAAGCTATTCTTCACTACCTGAGCGCCGTGGATACAGCCCCTGGTCTGGCCGGAGAAACCTATCTGGACTTGGCGAGCGCGCTGGATCACACGGCCTACCCGCAACCGGCGGGCATCGCGTATCGCAAGGCCTGGATAGCGTTCGAAGCGGGCTATAATCGTCCCGGGGTGAAGGTTGAAGGGAGCGCCCTGCTGACCCTGGCGAATATCCGGGACTCGATCGTGCGTCTCGGGGGTCAGGTGCCTGCTCCGACCAGCGAACCCGGGAGGATCGTGGTGACCAATTCCACCCGCAAAATACAGGAGCAGTACTTCGAGAAAGCCTTGCCGCCTGTGACTCCTCGGTAGAGCCCTTCGTTAAGACTGAGGCTTGCCCGGGAGGTCGATCACCAGTTCGAAGGTGCTGCACGGCATGGTGATTTGCCAGCGTTCCAGCACTTCCGGGTGGAGTTCGCCGATCACGCCCACCGCTTTGCCGTCTCGTTCGACCCGCCCGACCCGTCCGTCCAGGAACGAAGGATGGTCGATAGGCGTCAGGCTGTAGGCCCAGTAGAGGTAAGAGCACAAGAGTTCCAAGAAGGAATGGGTCTCGGAGAAGTTCGCGTTGGCATGCGCCAGCAGAGCGCCCAGGCGGACTTCGGTCCGCGTGCCGGTCTCGGCTTGCTGATCAGGAACGACGACCTCGCCCAACTCGAACAGGAAATGCGGATAGAAGCACCGGGAAGAGGCAGTCTCGACGCGCAGCAGCGACGGCAGGATCCACTGGCGTAGGCACTCGTAACTCTGGGACATGACGTTCTCGATTTCGACGCAGCAGGCTTCGGGATGTCCGTCTGGCAGGCGCATCCGGTGGATCAGGTCGACGCGGGGGCCCAGGATGTTCGAGACGATCTCCTGGAAGCCGAAGCCGAGCATCAATTCGCGCACCTTGTCCGAGAGCTGTTCGATCCGAGACAGGCCCCCCACGGTAAAGGTCGCGGGCATGATCGGCCCAAACGTGTTGTATCCGCGGCTGACGGCCACATCCTCGATGACATCCACCGGGTGCATGAGATCGTTGCGATACGACGGGAGGCTCACGAGGAGCCGCGAGCCGCTGCCGGTCACCGCGTAGCCGTATGAAGCGAGGCTGACCCGGACGTCCTTGGAGGAGAGCTCATCGCCGAGGGCCTTGTTGATGTCGCTGAGTTTGATCGCACGGGGCCTGCTGAAGGCCTGCGGCATCCGCACCGCGCGCCCGTACGCCGTTTTATAGGGATAGACGACCTCCACCGGCTCGATTGAGGCTCCGCGGTCGTGCAGGTTGGCGGCCAAGATGTTCACGGCGAGCATGACCATGCCAAGGTCCGTCCCCGTGACTTCGATGAACAGATCCGCATCGCCCACCCGCACTTCGCCGATGTCCCGGCTGTTGATGATGGGCGGGAACGAAAGCACGTCCCCCTTGGCGTCGCGGAGTAGCGGCAACTGGTCGTGTCCCGACAGGATCTCACCACACTCTTGCCCCTTGGGATGGATCTCTAGGATCTCCCGCAGGCTCATCGGCTCGGTGTAGCCGAGCGGGCGGAACCTGGTCCGGTCGGGGTCCGCCAGGGCGTAGGTGACGGGAAGCTTGATTGAAGGCAGCCGATAGAGCCCAATGGAGACCGTCCGGCGTTTCCGGCCGAAAATGTCGGCGAGTTTCTCCTGAGTCTGGATGAGTTGGGTTAGGCCCTCCTCGGTGACCTTGTAGCCGCGCGCCTTGCACCCGCCGATGAACGGACGCACACGCTCCATGCCCTGCTCGACCAGGATCTGATCGCGACGGCTCTTGGCGTCTCGCAAATAGGGGTAGGGGTCTGACCGGCCGTTCAGCTTGATCCGGATCTGGCGCGCGATGCCTTCCACACACCAAAGGTCCGGACGGTTGGAGTCCTGCAGCTCGAACCGGATCTCGCCGGTGGCGGTGTCGACCTCCTTGATCTCGCCCTTCACCAGTGGGAGCCACGCCTCAAGTTCCTTGTCCGTTGCGTGCCGCCCGAGGAGCTTGTCGAGGTCCTTGCGATTGACGGAGATGGTCGGCATGGCGTCGGTTCAGTACTGCACCCGCTTGGAGCGGATCATCTCCAGATCGGCGGAAAAGAGGTCGCGGATGTCGTGGATTTCCAGCGCGACCATCGCCATGCGGTCGAGGCCCAGACCCCACGCGATCACGGGGACCTCCACGCCCAGGGGGAGCCGGACTTCCGGGCGGAAAAGGCCGGCGCCGCCCAGCTCGATCCAGCCCAGGTGGGGATGGCGCACGTGCACTTCGACCGACGGTTCGGTGAAGGGGAAGTAGGCCGGGGCGAAGCGGATCTCCTGCGCCTGGGCCACTTCGCGCGCAAAGAGGGTGAGCAGCCCGAGCAGGGCCCGGAAATTGATGTCCGGTCCAAGGACGATGCCCTCGATCTGGAAGAAGTCGGGGGCGTGCGTGGCGTCCACCTGATCGTAGCGGAAGCACCGCGCGATCGAAAAGTATTTGCCCGGCACGCGCGGCGTCGCGGCCAGCGTGTGCGCGGAGACGGCCGTGCCCTGGCTGCGGAGCACCAGGCGGCGCGTCCGCATGCGGTCGAAGGCGTAGCCCCAGCCGCTCGATCCCGTGCGGCCGCCGTGTTCATGCGCGCCCGCGACATGAGAGAGGAACGGCTCGGGGATTGGGACGGAGTGGCGCGGCTCCTTGACGAAGTACACGTCGTGGGTCTCGCGGGCCGGGTGGAACTGCGGCATGAAGAGCGCGTCCATGTTCCAAAACTCGTTCTCGATCAGTCCACCGCGCATCTCCTCGAACCCCATGCTGACGAGCTTGGCTTTGACCAGATCGAGGAACTCCCGGTAGGGATGTTTCTTGCCGGCCGCGATGCGGGCCGGCTTGAGGGCGATTGTGTACTTGCGAAAGCGCACCTGGCGCCAACTCCCGTCTTTCAGCATCTCCGGCGTGAGGCGGGCGACTTCCTTGCGCACACCTTCTCTCCGGACCTGCTGCAGAACGGCTTTGCCGGTTTCTGTTACGCCGTACACCCGGCTGATTCGGTCATCCACGCGGAACGGCTCGTTCGGCTTCCCGCGCTTCTGGGCGAACTTTGCGATCAGCGTCTGCTCGGCCGGTGCGAATTCGGAGAGAGGCTTGGTGCCCTCATGGACGTACTTGATGAGTCTCTGCAGAGCTTCAGCCGTGGGGGAGGCGACCCCGGTCAGCTCCACGACCCCTCTGGCGGCGATCCGGATGACGCCTTCCTGCTTCAGCTCGCCGATTGCCCCGCTGAGTTCAGCGTCGTCGAGCTCTTCACGCGTCTGGAGGTCCTTGATGGTCAACTGGGCGCCGGTATTGGCCGCCGCCCGCAAGGCCGAGACGATCCGTACCATTGGGGTATAACGCTGGAAGTAACGCTCGCCGGTGTCCGTGAGGGAGACGAGCTGACGGGTTTCTTCCGACAGGATCGAGACAAGCCCTTTGATCTGCAGTCGTCCAAGGGCAGCTCCGACCTGAGCGACTTTGAGACCGCTGTTTTTCGCGAGAGTCTCCTCGTTCTGAACAAGCGGGCTGCCGGGGACGTCCAAGGCCGCAAGAACTTTGGCCTCGTGCGGATGCAAGCTTTCCGCGAGTAGTGGAATAGTAAAGATCGCTGGGTCGGGCTGGTCAGAGGAATAGAACTGGTCGCTCATTGCCGCTTACTAGAGGAAGCCGCAGCCGGCTTGGTCAGGGACTGGCCGTCGCCTGTTGGGGAGCCGGCCGCTCGCAGCTGGGCGATCACCCGGCGGTAGTCACGCCCGGGAGCTTCGAAGATGGCGGAACCCACCACCAGAATGTCGGCGCCGGCGGCCACGATTGCAGCGGCGTTGTCCACTTTCACGCCGCCGTCCACCTCGAGCAGCACCGAGCGGCCGGTGCGGTCGATCATCGCGCGCGCCCGCTTGATCTTGTCCAGGACGCGGGCGATGAATCGCTGGCCGCCGAAGCCGGGATTGACTGACATGATCAGGAGTAGGTCCACGTCTGGCAGAATCTCCTCGACGCTGGTCAGCGGCGTGGCGGGATTCAAGGTGACGCCCGCCTTGACTCCTTTCTCCTTGATGGACTGGACCGTGCGGTGCAGGTGCGGACAGGCTTCGACATGGACCGTGAGGTAGGTCGCACCCGCTTCGGCGAACTCTCTGATGAATGCGTCCGGGTTCGTCATCATCAAGTGAACGTCGAGAGGCAAGGAAGTGACCTTGCGGAGGGCTTCGACGATGGATGGTCCGATCGTCAGGTTCGGAACGAAGTGGCCGTCCATGACATCCACGTGCACCAGATCCGCGCCGGCTTGCTCGACGGCGGCGATCTCGTCAGCCAAATGCGCGAAGTCTGAGGACAGAATGGACGGTGCGATTCGCACCTTGGGCATACGAGCGCCTCCAGAAAATTAAAAGTTAACTATAGAGCATCGGGTAAATGGTCGCAAGAGCCAGGGCCGAGTCTACGGCCTGCCTTGACCGGATGGCCCGCCAGGTATTGCTTCACGCTTAGGCGCTTGCCCGACGCGGGCTGCAGTTCGCGGATCAGAAGCGCGCCTTTCCCGGCTGCGACGCGGATCGTTTCTTTCGTCACTTCGAGGATGACCCCTGGCTC
>DASQRT010000082.1:0-2783 GCA_035642795.1 Nitrospirales bacterium | reverse complement strand
CACTGCCTGCTGTTCGTGCGTGAGGATGGTCTTCCGATCACCGAGTATCTGCCGGAAGACCACGAAGGCCGGAAGACCTACGGGCTGGTGACCGACCCCACGCCGGAGAAGGGTCGCGCGTGCCGGCACCAGGCGCCGGGCGCTCAGAAACCATCCTGATCGTCGTAGTCCTGGCCTTTGGGCAACGCGTCCAACAGGTTCTCCCGCTCCTTGTCCTCCGGATCGTAGAGCAACTTCTGGACTTCTTCGTCGCTCAGCGGCTTCATGATTGGTCCGACCGGCTTCAGCTTCCGCCTGGCCTTGCGCTTCTCCTCTTCAGGATCGACCGGCTGCGAAGTCTCCGCTGATGGAGTGTCGTTCGGTTTTTTCTCCTGATCGTCGGTACCCATGACGTCGTCCCTCAGAATACCGCGGTGACGATCTCCCGCAGGCTGCGCTGCATGTCGGCGTCGTCCGTGATGGGCCGGATGATCGCCGCCTCGCACGCCGCCTGGGGCCTGACCCCGCTTTTGATCAGCTGGCCCGAGTAGATCAGCAGTCTGGTGCTGACCCCTTCTTCCAATCCATGGTTCTTGAGATTGCGGACCTTCTCGCCGACCGTGACCAGGCCCACTGCGATCTCCTTGTTCACGCCGGCTTCGCGCTCGACGATGCGGGTTTCCAGATCCCGCGGGGGATACGAGAACTCGATCGCCATGAAGCGCTGCTTGGTGCTCTGCTTGAGATCCTTCAGCACGCTCTGGTAGCCCGGGTTGTACGAGATGACCATCAGGAAATCGTCCACCGCCTCGATCATCTGCCCCTTCTTCTCGATCGGCAGGAGACGCCGATCGTCGCTCAGAGGATGGATGATGACGGTCGTGTCCTTCCGGGCTTCGACAATTTCGTCCAGGTACACGATCGCACCATGCTTGACCCCCAAGGTCAGCGGGCCGTCCACCCAGACCGTCTCGTCACCTTTGAGCAAGAAGCGCCCGACCAGGTCGGAGGCGGTGAGGTCCTCATGACAGGCCACGGTGATCAAGGGACGACCAAGCTTGTGCGCCATGTACTGGACGAACCGGGTTTTCCCGCAGCCCGTCGGCCCCTTGAGCATCACAGGCATCCGCGCCGCGGCAGCTGCCTTGAACAGCCCGATCTCGCCGTTCACCTCGGCGTAGAACGGTTCGGACTTCACGCGGTACTGCTCGATCCCCTGCTCCAATCCTTTAGCCACCCGCTTCTCCTCTCAAGGCATAAGGCCTAGTCTATAATATAGGAGATGACGGTCTTCTCACAACCTCTTCGAGTACGCAGCACTCCTGCGGCACTCGCGGCGACGTTGCTCCTCGCCTCCGGGTGCGTCACCTCTGAGTTGGTGCCCACCGACATGGAGCCCCAGATCGCGCGCGATCTTCCATATGAGTCCCTGAAGGCAGAGCCTGAAAAATATAAAGGACGCGTGGTCGTCCTCGGGGGCAAAGTGCTGAGCTCGAAGCGGTTGAAAGAAGGCACGCAGATCGAAGTGCTCCAACTGCCACTAGATCAGGCCGACGCGCCGATCATGACCCTCGCCCAATCCAAGGGCCGCTTCCTGGCCTACCAAGAGGAGTTCCTCGATCCCGCCACGTTGCCGACCGGCACCGCCGTATCCATGATTGCTGAGGTCACGGGAGCCAAGACGCTCCCCCTCGACGAAGTCGAGTACACCTATCCGACGTTGAAGATCCGCACGCTGAAGATTTGGCCTGAGAACCGGTACATCCGCCCGTGGCCCTACCCTTATTATCCGTACCTCTACCGCTACCCGTACCACCCCTTCTACCCCTTTTGGTGGGATCCTTGGTATTAGCACGAGCGGGTGGCACCGAGCGGGACCCTGGCGGAGCGGAAGGCGGCACACCAGAGTCATCGGGGCTGCGACGGCGTTTCGACCCGTTGCAGTTGGAGTGGGTGGTGCCGAGCGGGGCGCCCCGATGAGCCAGAGCGCCTACAGGCGAGTCTGCGGGGCTGCAACGCCGAAAGGCGCCGCTCAGCGGGGCTGCTCGGCGACAGGACCCACTCCGAGAGCAACGGGTGCCCCGGCTGCGCTGGGCTATGTGGGGGCAGGACCCGCTCAAAGAGCAACGGGTTCCCCGTCGCACATCCAGGTTGCTCGGCGACAGGACCCGCGCTTTCATGCCGGACTCACGATGTACGATTCGACAAGCTTGATCGGGTGGTAGGAGAGCTTGGCGCGGCGGAGGCCTTCCAATCCTGAATCGTCCATCGTGTTGATCAACTCGTAGGACTCCAGCTCACGGCAGAACTCGCGGAAGATATACGCCCCGAGTCCCTTTACGTCGCGATCGGCGATCTCGAACAGCACACAAAACGTGGAAATGTTCAGCGGATAGCCGAACGTGTAGGCCGCAACCTGACCTTCGACCTCGACGACACGTCCCAAGAGCCCCAAGTCTGCGGCGTGCGCGATACCCTGACGGTGGGCATGCTCGGCATCGGCGGCCAGATGCCCGGCGAGATCGGAAGCGCTATCGTGCTTCATCCCCTGCCGCCACTGCTGAAACATCACCAGGCACGCATCCGCGTCGTCAGGCCGAAACGGGCGATACATGGGTTTCGCGTGGGCGACGCAATGGTTGTAGGCCACACGCTGGCTCTTGTAGCGGTAGCCCAGTAATGTGACCAGGTCGGTCCGCCGGTACACATAGTCCGGCTCTTTGGGTGCCACACGGTAGCCTTGCTCACGGCACCGAGCGGCCAGGCTGTCCGGCGTGTTTTCGATGCGAGTGAGGGCCGGCGTC
>DASQRT010000081.1:0-6128 GCA_035642795.1 Nitrospirales bacterium | reverse complement strand
TTGCCAAAGTAACGAACATCGAGCGTGCATGTTTGATCTGATTGTCATCCTCATCCCGCTCTTTCCCCTCCTCGCGGTGCTGGCCAACGGGCTCAACGTCATGCTGGGACACCGCTACTCGGACGACATCGCCCACCGAATCGGGTGGGGCTCGGTCCTCCTGTCGTTCCTCTGCGCGCTCTGGGTCTTCGGGCAGACGCTCGGCCATCCCGAGCCGCGCACCGTGATCGCCTACCGCTGGTTCTTCGGCGGCGACCTCACGGTCAACCTGGGCTTCCTGATCGATCCCCTGACCTGCGTCATGATGCTGGTGGTCACCGGCGTGGGCTTCCTGATCCACGTCTATTCGGTCGGCTACATGCACGGCGAGGAAGGGTTCACGCGCTTCTTCGCCTACATGAACCTCTTCATGGTTTCGATGCTCCTCCTGGTGATGGGCAACAACTACGCGGTGCTCTTCATCGGGTGGGAGGGCGTGGGACTCTGCTCGTATCTGCTCATCGGCTACAACTACGACCGGGTGTCGGCGGCCAAGGCGGCCACCAAGGCCTTCGTGGTGAACCGCATCGGCGACGCTGGCTTCCTGATCGCGATCTTCCTCGTGTTCGCCCACTTCGGGACGCTGGACTACACCGAGGTTTTTGCCAAGGTGGGCAAGCTCGATTCCACGACCGCCTTTGCGATCGCCGTGTGCCTGCTGATCGGGGCCGTGGGCAAGTCGGCCCAACTCCCGCTCTACACTTGGCTGCCGGACGCGATGGAAGGCCCGACGCCCGTCAGCGCGCTGATCCACGCCGCCACGATGGTGACTGCCGGCGTCTACATGGTCGTCCGCAACCACGCGATCTACGACCTCACGCCGAACGCGTTGCTGCTGGTCGGGGTGATCGGCGGGGCGACGGCGCTCTTCGCGGCGACCATCGGTCTCGTGCAGACCGACATCAAGCGCGTGCTGGCCTATTCCACCGTCTCGCAGCTCGGCTTCATGTTCCTGGCGTGCGGGGTGGGAGCTTACGCGGCGGCGATCTTCCACCTTGTCACCCACGCCTTCTTCAAGGCGCTGCTGTTCCTCTCGGCGGGCTCGGTGATCCACGCGCTGTCGGGCGAGCAGGACATCCGCAAGATGGGCGGGTTGTGGAACAAGGTCCCGGTCACGCACTGGGTGTTCCTGATCGGCACGGCTGCCATCGCAGGGTTCCCGTTCCTGTCCGGGTGGTGGAGCAAGGACGAGATCCTCGGCCATGCGTTCACGCACCGCCACTACGTCCTGTGGGCGCTGGGCGCGTCGGCGGCGTTCTGCACGGCCTTCTACATGTCGCGGCTGCTCTACGTGACGTTCTACGGCCAGTCGCGGGTAGCTCACGAGGTCGCCCCTCATATCCATGAGCCATCCCGGTGGATGCTCGGTCCGCTCCTTTTCCTGGCGGCCCTGTCTGCGCTGGGCGGCCTGATCGGCGTGATCCCCGGCGGGCTGGAGAACGGCGCGTTCCATCGGTTCCTGGGTCCGGTGGTCTCCGCCGCCTCGGCGGGAGCCAGCGGCCACACAAGGGGCCACCTGCTGCCGTATATCCTGATGGCGACGACCACGGTCATCGGGCTCGCGGGCTGGTTCACCGCCCACTATTTCTACTACGTGAAGCCGGAGCAGCCCGACCTCCTCATGAACAGGATGAAGATGGCCTACACCCTGCTGTTGAACAAGTACTGGGTGGACGAGCTCTACGACCGGATCGCCGTGGAGCCGAGCAAGGCCGTCGGGCGGATCTTCGACAAGGTTGATACGGTCGGCATCGATCGCGTGGTGGTCGCCGTGGAACAGGTCACCGACCTGAACGCGGCCGGCTCGACGTGGTTCGAGAAGTACGTGATCTACGGCGTCATCAATGTCACAGGGTACACGAACCACATCGGCGCGCGCATCCTGCGCCAGTTGCAGACCGGCTTGGTGCACCACTACGCGGCGATCCTCGTCACCGGGCTCGTGGTCCTGGTCAACCTGATCGTGCTGTTCCTCTGGTGGAGAGGCGCTTCATGATCCTGAACGAGATCGCGGCCGACCAGCAGATCGGCTTCCCCATCCTGACCGTTCTGACGTTCCTGCCGCTCGTCGGCGCAGTGGTGATCTGGCTGTTCCAAAAGAACGAGGACCTCATCCGCAAATCCGCGATGGCGGTCGCCGTCCTGGAGCTCTTCATCTCCGTCCTGCTCATGGGGAACTTCACCCCGAACAGCGCCCAGATCCAGTTCGCGGAGCGGGCGTCCTGGATCCCCGCCATCGGCGTCGGCTACCACCTGGGCGTAGACGGTATCAGCGTGCTCTTCATCCCGCTCACGGCCTTCCTCACCGTGCTCATCATGGTCTATTCCTGGGACACCGAGCGGCACTTGCTCAAGCCCTACCTGATGGCGCTGCTCGGGCTGGAGAGCATGATGGTGGGCGTCTTCGCGTCCCTGGACCTCATCCTGTTCTTCGTGTTCTGGGAGCTGATGCTGCTGCCGAGCTACTTCCTGATCAAGCTCTGGGGGCCTGGGGCGCAGCGCCAGTACGCTGCGCTGAAGTACGTCCTCTACACGCTCTCTGGCTCGGTGCTCATGCTGGTCGGGATGGTGCTCCTCAACCTGAACTTCCACGAGGCGGCAGTGGCGTCCCGCACGGAGCCGCTCTACACCTTCGATTTTCTCGATCTCTTGACCGTGCCGGTGCCACCCAAGAAGCAGACGCTGATCTTCTTCCTGATGTTCTTCGGGTTCGCCTTCAAGGCTCCGATCTTCCCCTTCCACACCTGGCTGCCGACAGCCCTCGTCGAGGGTCCGATCGTGATGAGCGTGGTCCTGGCCGGCGTCAAGCTGGGAACCTATGGGTTCCTCCGGTTTGTCATCCCGCTATTGCCGGAGGCGTCCGTCCGGTGGCTCTGGCTGATGGCTGGGCTGGGTCTGGCCGGGATTCTCTATGGGGCGTTCATTGCGCTGGTCCAATCCGACTTCCGCCGGCTGCTCGCATACGCCAGCATCTGCCACTTGGGCTTCGTCATGCTGGGACTCTTCGCGATGAATTTTCAGGGGCTCCAGGGGAGCCTCCTGCAGATGATCAACCTGGGGTTCACCACGACCGGCTTGTTCTTCATGACCGGGATCCTCATCTCGCGCACCGGCTCGGCGGACCTGTCGGCCTACGGGGGACTCGCCCGGCACCTGCCGCTCCTGGCGACGTTCATGTTGTTCTTGGGCTTGTCCTTCATCGGTCTGCCGGGCACTAACGGGTTCGTCGGAGAGTTCCTCATCCTGCTCGGCGCCTTCCGCGCCCATTGGGCGCTGGCGGCCGTCGGCGTTCTGGGCGTGATCCTGGGCGCGGCCTATTTCCTCTGGTACTACGAGCGGGCCTTCTTCGGCCCGGCCGCGCCTGGGCAGCAAAAGGCCCTCCGTGACCTGCAGCCTCGTGAGTGGGGCATCGCTGCGGCGCTGAGCGTGATGGTGCTGTGGATCGGCCTGTACCCTGCGCCGTTCCTGAACATGATCAACGGGTCGGTGCAAAAGCTGGTGGAGCGGGTCGAACAGGGGTCGGTCGCGAAGGCCGTTAAAAACCCATGACTGAGAGCTACCTGCTGAGCGTCATCCTGTTCGCGCCGTTCGTGGGAGCCGCCGTGCTGGCGACGCCCTTCGTGTCGAACCGTCGGCCGCTGCTGGTCCGTCGGTTGGCGGCGATCTTCGCCGGCCTCTCGTTTTTCGCGTCGTTCATCCTGCTCTTCGCCTTCGACTGGCAGCAGGGTGGGTACCAGTTCCAGCAGAAGTACCTCTGGTCGGAGCAGCTCGGGATCCAGTTCTACATCGGCGTGGACGGGATCGGCGTGCCGATGGTGCTGGCCTCCTCGATCCTCCTCTTCTCCGGCGTGTTCATCTCATGGCACATCAAGGACCGGACCAAGGAGTTTTACGCCTTCCTGCTGATCCTCGCCGGCGCGACCATCGGGGTCTATGTGTCGCTGGACCTCTTCTTCCTCTACTTCTTCTACGAGATGTCGGTCATCCCCATGTACCCGCTGCTCGGTGTCTGGGGGAGCCACACCAAGGGCTACCTCGAGACGACCAACGCGGAAGAGTGGGAGCGGCCCGATGCTCCCCGGTTCATCCTGAACTTCGCGCGCAACAGCAAGGAATACGCTGCGATGAAGCTCACGCTGTTCCTGTCGGCCGGCGCGATCGTGGCGCTGCTGGGCATCCTGCTGATCTACAAGTCCTCCGGCCTCAACACCTTCGAGATCCCGGTGCTGGCCGAGAAGGCCCACTTCGGCGGGACGCTGGCGACGATCATCTGGCTGTTGTGCTTCTTCGGGTTCGCCTCGATCGCGCCCCTCTGGCCGTTGCACTCGTGGTCGCCGGTCGGCCACGCCGCGGCGCCCGCGGCCACCAGCATGTTGCACGCCGGCGTGCTCATGAAGCTGGGCCATTTCTCGATCATCCGCACGTGCTTCCAGATTCTCCCGGACACCACGCGGGACCTGATGCCTATCGCGGCCATCCTCTGCATCTTCAGCATCCTCTACGGCGGGTACGTCGCGTACTACGCCAGGGACACGAAGTACGTCATCGGGTACAGCAGCTCCAGCCACATGGGGTACGTGTTCCTCGGCATGGCCGCGCTCGACTACATCAGCCTGACCGGCGCCGTCCTCTACATGTTCGCGCACGCGCTGGCCACGGGGATGCTGTTCGCCATGGCCGGCTGGGTCTACGACCAGACCCACTCGCGCGACATCCCCTCGCTCGGTGGCCTCATCGCCAAGATGCCCTTCGTGGCCGGCTGCTTCCTCGTCGCCTGCATGGCGTCCATCGGCATGCCGGGGACCGTGAACTTCGTGGCCGAGGTCATGATCGTGCTGGGGAGCTGGGCCAAGTACCCTGTCCAGACGATCATCGCCGTGCTGGGTATCGTGCTCACGATGGCCTATCTCTTCCGCATGATGCGCGGGGTCTTCTACGGACAGTTGAGCGAGCTGGGCCACCACGCCCATGACGCCGAGGCCCTTGTGGACCGGGCGCCGCTCTTGATCATGATCTTCAGCAGCGTCATGTTCGGGCTGCTCCCGGGCCGGATGCTGGACGTCATCCGCGCGGGCGTGAATCCGATCCTGGCCCGGATCATGGAATTGGCGCCGGTGGTGACCCATACGGGGAGCAGGCTCCTCCCATGACCTTCAACCTCAACCTCTCCCTCAGCGATCTCCTCCTGATGCTCCCGGAGCTCTGGGTCACGCTGTGGATCTGCGTCGTGCTGTGCGTGGACTTCCTGATGCCCCGCATGTCCCAGCGCACCGTCGCCGGGCTCAGCGTCGCGGGGATGAGCGTCGCCTTGGTGTTCCTGCTGGGATACTACGCGGACGGGACGAGCGGGGTCCTCTTCAAAGGGATGTTCGTCCTGGACCGGCTGGCCCTGTTCTTCAAGATCCTCGTGGTCGGCACGAGCCTGCTCGTCCTCTTGTCCTCCATCGACTACGTCGGCCGGTTCAGCTTCTTCAAGAGCGAGTATTACTTCCTGGTCATGATGGCGTCGCTGGGCATGATGTTCATGTCCTCGGCCAACGACCTCCTGTCCGTGTTCGTCACCGTGGAGTTCAGCACGTTCGGCTTCTACGTGCTGGTGGCGTACCTCCGGGACGACCTCCGCTCGAGCGAGGCGGGGCTCAAGTTCTTCATCCTGGGGGTCTTCGCCGCCGCGCTGCTGGCCTACGGGACCAGCCTGGTCTACGGGGAGACAGGGACGTTCATCTTTCCCACCATCGCCTCGACGTCGACCGACATGACGCCCGGCCTGGTGGTGGGCTGGCTGATGATCTTCGCGGCTCTGGGCTTCAAGATCGGAGCCGTGCCGCTGCACTCCTGGATCCCCGACACCTACCAGGGGGCGCCGACCCCCATCACGGCTTTTCTGTCGATCGCACCCAAGGGCGCCGCGTTCGCCATCCTCCTCCGGATGTTCTTCTCAACGCTCGCGGCGTTCAAGCCGCAGTGGGTGTGGCTGATGATCGGCATGGCGATGCTCTCCATGCTCTACGGGAACATCGTGGCGATCGCGCAGCGGAACATCAAGCGGCTGCTGGCCTACTCCGGGATCGCCCAGATCGGGAACATCC
>DASQRT010000080.1:0-4890 GCA_035642795.1 Nitrospirales bacterium | reverse complement strand
GATGCGGGCCTGAGTGGCCGCATCCATCCCGCAACCGGTATCGCTCACCGCCAGCATCACGTAGGGCCCGGGCGTGACAGAAACGTGCTCGCGAGTATAGGCATTGTCCAGCTCAACGTTCGCGGTCTCGATGGTGAGCTTGCCGCCATCGGGCATGGCATCGCGGGCGTTTACGGCCAGATTGACGATGACCTGCTCGATCTGGCTCGGGTCCACTTTCACGCGTCCGAGCCCCAGCGTCGGCACGGTGACCAGGTCAATGTCCTCGCCAATCAGCCGCTGGAGCATCTGGTCGAGGTTGGTTATGACGGCGTTGAGGTCCAACACCCGTGGTTGCAGCACCTGCTTGCGGCTGAACGCCAGAAGCTGCCGTGTCAGCATGGAGGCCCGCACCCCAGCCTCCTTGATCTGTTCGATATCGCTTCGCTGGGGGTCATCAGCCTTGGTCTTCTGTAGCATGAGTTCGCTGTAGCCCATGATGACCGTGAGCATGTTGTTGAAGTCGTGGGCGATGCCCCCGGTGAGCTGCCCGATGGCTTCCATCTTCTGGGCCTGGCGAAGTTGTTCTTCGAGGCTCTTGCGCTCCTTCCGATCCTGGGCATCTTGCAAGGCTCGGTGTACCGCTGAAACCAGGCGGGCGGGCCGTTGCTTCAACACATAATCAGTGGCTCCTGCCCTGAGGGCGTCAACGGCCCTTTCTTCACCGATAGTACCAGAGAAAAAGATGAACGGTGTGTCGGGGCATCGGACCCGCGCCAAGAGCAAGGCGTCCTGTCCATTGTAAGAGGGAATCGAAAAGTCGGAGATGACCAGATTGAATCGTTCCCGGTTCAGTGCGGACTCGAACTCGTCGCGAGTCACGACGCGCGTCACCTCGCAGGCAAGGCCATCTCGAACCAATACGGCCTGAACCAGTTCCGCGTCACTCACATTATCTTCGAGATGAAGAATCCGCACCGGCTTGCTCATCGGTGCACCTCCCCTCCATATAGATAGGCGAGCCATCGCACATTTAGAAAATGATAAGGATGAAATGCGTGAACAAGCCATCCGGTGAATACCGGAAATTTGGTAGTGGAGATTCTCGAGGCGGTCAAGGACTAACCGTAATAGTTGTACCATGCTGTCAGAGCATAGATGGAGTTGTCGTACTCCCCTTAAGATTTGGACAGTGTAATTGGGCATGCGGGATAGGGGTCTTGATAGCTGTAAGCGCCCTTGACCTTCCCGCGTAATGCCGGTATCTTGAACCCGCATGTCGATACTAGCAGAGAGCAGCATCCGGCCGGCTCCAAGCGCCCCGCTCCTGGGCTTGCCGCTGCTGATCTGCCGCGATTCGCACGGACGGCTCGCCGCCCTGCGCGATATCTGCCCGCACCGCGGCATGCCCCTCTCGTTCGGACACTTCGACGGCACCCGCCTGGAATGCTGCTACCACGGCTGGCAGTTCGATATGGATGGTCGCTGCCGGCACATCCCAGCCTTGGTGGCCGGATCACCGCTGCAGGTCGACAAAATCGGAGTCACGACGTATCCCTGTGAAGAACGCGACGGCTACGTCTGGGTCTACCTCCCGGATCCATCCGATAAGGCTTCCGCGCCGTCAGAGATCCCGCGGTTGCCCCTGCTCTCGGAGCGGTACCGCCTCCTGCACCTTTCCACCGCGCTGGGCTGCGCGATCGACGACGGGATCGTAGGGCTGATGGATCCCGCGCACGGCCCCTTCGTTCATCAGAGCACATGGTGGCGCAGCCGGGACAGCATTCACGAGAAGGCCAAAGAGTTCGAACCGATTCCGAACGGGTTCCGGATGAAAGCCCACGAGCCCTCCCGGAACAGCGCGCTGTACAAATTGCTCGGCGTCTACGGGGAGCGGATCACCACCACCATCGATTTCGTGCTCCCCAACCTTCGCTACGAGCTTGTGACGTGCGGCCCGTACTGGTTCTCCTCTCGCGCCACCGTCACTCCGATCACTGAGCAGGAATGCCGGATCGACTTCTGCGCGGCATGGAATGTGTTCCGCTGGGTGCCGTTTGCCACTACCCTGTTCCGCCTGGTCGCCAGACATTTCCTCAACCAGGACAAGCGCATCATGGAACGTCAAGCGCTCGGCCTCCGCTACAAGCCTCCCATGATGTTGCTGGACGACGCCGACACTCCCGCCAAGTGGTATTACAAGCTGAAGACCGCGTGCCTGGAATCCCGCCAGAGCGGCCGTCCGATGGAGCATCCCATCAAGGGACCGACGGTGCTGCGGTGGCGGAGTTAAAGGTGAGGCCTTGCGCCGATGTACAGACAAGAGGATAATTTCACCATGACGATGCGCTGGTCGCGACGAGACCTGCTCAAGATCGGCGGCATAGGCTTAGCCACAAGCGTGCTCGGCCAGAAGGCAGACGCGGCCGCGCTTTTCGGCCGGATGTTCGCCGTGCCGCCACGCGAGACGACCTACTTCACGCCAAACGACACATTCTACGTGGTGAACTACTCGGACTCGCCGTTCAGCCTTTCCCGCGACGTCAAGGTCGACCAATGGCAGCTCTCCATCACGGGCGCCGTCAAAAAGCCCGTGGTCCTCCGCTACGGCGACATCCTCAAACAGCCCGCGATCGATCGCGCCGCCACCCTTGAGTGCATCGACAACCTGCCCGGCGGCGACAGCATGGGCAACGCCATGTGGCGTGGCATCTCGCTCAAAGCGCTGTTGGAAGAAGTCGGCGCCGATATGGAGATGGCCCGCGACGTCGTGTTCAGGGCCGCTGACGGGTACGACGACAGCATTCCCTTCGAACGGGCCATGCGGGGGGACGTATTGCTCGCGTACATGATGAATGGGGTTACGCTCCCGAAGATGCACGGCTTTCCGCTCCGCGCCGTGGTGCCCGGGCTCTACGGCATCAAGAACGTCAAGTGGATCACCGAAATCGAAGTCTACGATGGAGACTACAAGGGCTACTGGCAACGGAAAGGCTGGACCGATGACGGCACAATCAAGCTGACATCACGCATTGACAGCCCCGGCCATTACCAGATTCTCCGCGGGAAGGAACATTTGTTTAAAGGCATCGCCTTCGGCGGGCCTGAGACCATCAAGAAGGTCGAGATCAGCTTCGACGGCGGACGGACCTGGAAGGACGCGCCATTCGAGTTGCCGCTCTCCCCATTTACCTGGGTGATCTGGTACTACAATTGGGCCCCACCCAAGGCCGGCGCGTACCAAGTCGCCGTCCGCGCCATCGACGTCAAGGGGCTCATCCAGACATCGGAAATCGTGCGCCCGAGCCCCGCCGGAGCCAGCGGCCTCCATACAATCGTGACCGTCGTAGACCGTCTCTGAGACCGTCAGCCACCCCACCGAACAGCGGGCTATGGTCAACCTGAACTTCGCGTGGCGAAGAGTCTAGTCGATTTTGTCGAGCTTGATGGAGAGCTCTTTCAGTTGCTCAGGCGTGACCGGAGAGGGCGCATCGGTCATGGGACACTGGGCCTTCTGTGTTTTGGGGAAAGCAATCACGTCGCGGATGGAGTCGGCCCCGCCCAACAGCATGACCAGCCGGTCCAGGCCGAACGCGATGCCGCCGTGGGGCGGAGCGCCGTAGTCCAGCGCGTCCAGCAGGAAGCCGAACTTCTCTCGCGCCTGCTCCTTCTTGATGCCGAGCAGGTCCAGGATCTTGAGTTGGACCTCGCTGCGGTGGTTCCGGATGCTCCCGCCGCCGATTTCGTTGCCATTCAGGACGAGGTCGTAGGCTTTGGCCCGGGCCTGCAACGGAGCGGAATCGAGCAGGGCCACGTCTTCATCGAACGGCGCGGCGAAGGGGTTGTGTACGAACACATACCGCTTGGTCTCGTTGTCATACTCGAGCAGCGGGAATTCTAGTACCCACACTGGCCGCCACAACGTGTGATCAATCAGCTTCAGCTCGTCACCCAGCAGCAGACGCAGGCGCCCCAGCACGTCGTGTACGACTTTCGGCTGGTCGGCGACACAGAGCAGGAGATCGCCCGGTTTCGCCTCCGGCACTGCCTTGAGGAGTTGTTTCGCATCGAGGAATTTCGCGATGACCGAGTCCAGCTTGCCGTCAGTGGTGATCTTCACCCACGCGAGCCCTTTCGCGCCGAAGCTCTTGGCCGTCTCCCCTAACGCATCGATACGCGTGCGGGTGATTGCCGACCCGCCCTGCACGCTGAGAGCCTTGACGATCCCCCCCTTCGCGACCGCCTCCCGGAAGACCTTGAACTCGGTCTGCTTGGCAAACCCGCTCAGATCATGGAGCGGCATCTCGAAGCGAAGGTCAGGCTTGTCAGAGCCATAGCGCCCCATCGCTTCTTGGTACGTCATCCGCGGGAATGGGACCTTGAGCTCGATCCCGGCCGCCTCGCGACACACATAACTGATCATCCGCTCGACCACCGACATGACCTGCTCGCGGTCAACAAACGACATCTCCAGATCGATCTGCGTGAATTCCGGCTGGCGGTCGAAGCGCAGGTCCTCGTCGCGGAAGCACCGGGCGATCTGATAATACCGATCAACTCCGCCGACCATCAGGACCTGCTTGAAGAGCTGGGGGGACTGTGGCAGCGCGTAGAAACTGCCAGGATTCACACGACTGGGGACCAGGTAATCCCGAGCCCCTTCGGGCGTGCTCTTGGTCAACATCGGCGTTTCGACTTCAAGGAATCCTTCGGCATTCAGAAAGGACCGCACGTGCTGTGTCACGGCATGACGCAGAGCAAGCAACCGCTGCATCTTGGGCCGACGCAGATCGAGGTACCGGTACTTGAGCCGGATGGCCTCCGTGACGTCCGCCTCGTCCTCAATCACAAATGGCGGTGTCTTGGCCTCATTCAGAACCTCCACAGCATCGACGAGCACCTCGATCTCTC
>DASQRT010000079.1:0-3320 GCA_035642795.1 Nitrospirales bacterium | reverse complement strand
CCGCCTGAAGTCGCTGTAGCTCCGCCATGTCGTCGTTGCTCCCGTACAGCCCCAGCCAGATCACGCGGGGCGCGCGTGGATTCGGAAAGGCGCCCAGCCCGCGGGCTTCCAGCGTGAAGGGGCGGGCCGACGCAGCCGCTTTGGAGAGGACCTCTCGCAGGGCATCTACCTGCGCCTCCTCGATGTCTCCCAAAAACTTGAGCGTCAAATGGATGCCCTCTAGCTGGGTCCATCCGATCTTGACGGCCTTACTTCCCCGTCCCCAACCGGAGACCTCCCGTTTCAACTCTGCCTGCACGCTTCCTATCTGACGCTTCAATTCATCGGAAAGTTGAATGGCGATAAACGTGCGGAGCATTTTTTTTCGCCCCTACTCTATCTCCTTTCCGGATAGATAGCGCCGCAACAGGTCCAGCGCCGCCTGGGAGGCGCGGCACCGGATTCCGTCCCGATCTCCGCTGAAAAGATGGGATCGCACGACCGCCGTCTTCTTGTCGGCCAGGGCCAGATACACCAGGCCGACCGGTTTCTCCTTCGTCCCGCCCGTCGGCCCGGCGATGCCGGTCACCGCGAGGCCGAGATCGGCCCCGCTCTGCTCTCGGACCCCTTCCGCCATAGCCTGGGCGACCTCGCCGCTGACCGCGCCCTTCGCACGGATGAGCGCCTCTGGCACCTTCAACAGATCCACCTTCGCGCGGTCGCTGTAGGTCACGTCGCCCCGCTCGAAATAGGCGGAACTGCCCGGTACGGACGTCAGCCGCTGACCGATCAGTCCTCCCGTGCAGGACTCCGCGACGGCCACGGTGAGACCTTTCGCCTGTAGCTTCAACGCGACGACTCCTTCCATGGTCTGGTTGCCGGTCGCGTACAGGTAGTCGCCGACCCGATCCCGCACGGCACGCTCCATTCGTCTCATCACCGCCTCGGCGGAGTCCGGATACCGTCCCTGGACGGTGATCGACACGTCCACGCCATACGCCCCGGCCTGAAGCCCGAGGACGACGTTCCGCTCGGCCGTGTACAGGTCTTTAAGGCACGCATCGAGTTCCGACTCCACGAGCCCGAACGTCCGCAACCGCCGGCGGAGGAGCGTGCCGCGCGACGCCGTGCCGACGAATGCCTCGAGCAAGGCACTGCCTCCTTCCGGAAAGATGTGCGTCACCTCCATGGCGACGCCGGGCAGGCACAGCAGCGCGCGCTCCGCCTTCTGCTCGTCTTTAAAATGGAGGAAAAACCCAGGCGCGGTGCCGACGGGATTCGGGATGACCTTGGCGCCCCTCGGGATCAGGGCTTGCGTCGCCTGCTGGGCCGTCATCCGGCGGCGCCGGGCCGCGATTCGCTGGGTGATGCGCTGAAGGGTCTCGTCGTGAAGCACCAGCCGCCGGCCGGTCACTCGCGCGACGACCTTGCGGGTCAGATCATCCTCGGTCGGGCCCAGGCCCCCGGTGGTGATCACCACGTCCGCCCGCCCCAGCGCGTGCTGGAGGGCCGCCTCGATGTCCTTGTGATCGTCGCCGACGACGGTCTTGTAGCGGACCTCGATGCCGAGCCTCAGCAGCTCCTCGGCGAGGTAGAGCGAGTTGGTGTCGGCCACGCCACCGAGGAGCAATTCGGAGCCGATCGCGATGATCTCGGCTCGCACCATGGCCCGGCCCCCTTACCCCGGCCGTTCAGTCCGGAAAATGCTCGCGCCCGTACGCCTGAACCTTCTCATTAAAGCGCTCGCCCAGGAGGTAGATGATGGTGCCCTCGAGGCTGCGGTACATGGGAGGCCCGATGGGGTTGTTGAGACACGGAACGGTGGCTTGGCCCGGCTCTTCCTGTAAGGCAAGCACCGTCCGGCCGTCCTGCTCGTAGAGACAGAGGGGATATTGCACGCAATCCGCCTGTTTGAAGCTCTGCCAGTCCATCCCGCGCTCCAGCGCGTAGGAGTGCACGGCGCAATGGTGCACGGCCACGCTCTGTCCGTTGCCAGGCGCGGACTGCGTGGTCGGATACAGGAAGACACACTCGTCGTCCACGACCCAGGTGCAGCGCATGTCCTCAGCCGACTTGAAGAATCGAATCATGGCCATGGTTTCCTGCGGACGCATTTCGGTTCCCTGACGGTCGGGGTCGCCAACAAAATTTCCCTTTTCTTGGCGAAGAAACTCACGCTTGGCTTCGGGGAGATACTGCACGATGCCGTCCATGTGGGGAGTGAGCCGCCCGACGTCTCCGCTCGTCACGACGCACCCTCGGTGGCAACACGCGGAGCGACACTGCTGGACCACCACGTCGCAGATAAAAGGGATGGTGAAGATCCGGCGATCCACCAGGACGCCATCGATTTCGACGAAGCTCTCGGGAAGGACTCCCACGGTTGGAATCTTAGTATACACCCCAAGGGCCTCAACTTGATAGAAAATTTAACGTGCCCCCCGGCCACAGCGATTGACAAAACTCCGCGCTGAGTGCTACAAGGAAGGACTTTTTAGGGAGGCGATGGAGATGGCTGATCCTGAGCAACAGCCGCAACGGCGCCAATTTGTCAATTTCGTGTTTTACAAGGCCGATCCCACCTGGCGGCGCCTGCCAGAATCCGAACGGACCCAGGGGAAGCAGGAGTTCATCCGGGGGGTCGAGGACTACTCCGGCAAGGTGATAGTCATCCCCTACTCGACGGTCGGCATTCGCGGGGACTGCGACTTCATGCTCTGGCGCATCAGCTACGAGCTCGAACTCTTTCAGGAAATGAGCACCAAGATCCTCGCCAGCGGGTTGGGCAAGTACCTCTCCACGCCCTACTCGTACCTTGCGATGACGAAACGCTCCATTTACGTGGACCACCACACCCACGAGAACCAAGAGAGCAAGCGCCTGACCATCATCCCCGGCAAGAGCAAGTACATCTTCGTCTATCCGTTCGTGAAGATGCGCGAGTGGTTCCTCCTTACCAAGGCGGCTCGGCAGGGCATGATGGACGAGCATATCGAAGTGGGACACCGGTTCCCGTCGGTGAAGCTCAACACGACGTACTCCTTCGGGCTGGACGACCAGGAATGGGTCGTGGCCTTCGAAAGCGACAAGCCGGAAGACTTCCTGGACCTGGTCATGGCCTTGCGCGAAACCGAGGGGAGCCGCTTCACCCTGCGCGATACCCCGATCTTCACGTGCATCCACAAAAGCCTCAAAGAGACCCTTGACACCCTCGGGGGGTAACGAGGGTACACGCCAAACCGGAGGTCCCCCTTACCAGAAAGCCGCTCTCTTGTCCGGTCTCCTGCCCGGCGTAGGCCAGCTACTGAAAGGCCACTACATGAAAGCGGCCGAGGTGCTGA
>DASQRT010000078.1:0-6639 GCA_035642795.1 Nitrospirales bacterium | reverse complement strand
GGGATCTGATCGACGAGCACGCCCACCTGGTTGCCGCCATCGTGGATCACCACGGCGTACTTCAGAGGCGCACCGGAATTCTGCAGGCCGAGGAGTAGGCGCACGTCCACCAACGGCACCACGACCCCACGGAGGTTGGTCACTCCAGCGAGGACGGTCGGCATGCCCGGAACCGGTGTGATGGAGTCGACCGGAAAGACTTCGCGGATGCTTTGGAGGTCGATGGCGAACAGGTTGCTGGAGAGGGTGATCAGGCAGACTCGTGAAGGATAGCCTGCGTGTGGGGCGGTGCTGGCGTGCTCAAGTACCGATGTGTGGGGACCAGGAAGGTCCATCAAGGATTAGTCACCTGTTGATCCGCCCATGTCATCCGAGAACTTTCTTGACCGCCGCCAGGAGGTCTTCTGGCTTAAAGGGCTTCACGACATACGCATTCGCGCCCTGCTGTTGGCCCCAGAACTTGTCGCTTTCCTGTCCTTTGGACGTACAGAGGATGACCGGGAGTTTCTTGAACCGGTCGTCATTCTTCAAGTCCCGGCACGCCTGAAAGCCGTTACGGCCCGGCATGATTACGTCCAGGACGACCAGGTCGGGTTTCTCGATGGCGAGCTTCTCCTCCAGTTTGTCGGCGGTCATGTAAGAGACGACCGTGTGGTTCGCCGATTTTAAAATGCCTTCAATGAGTTGCACTTCTGAATAGACGTCGTCCACGACCACGATCTTACTCATTGTTCGAGTCTCCTCGCTCTACCGGTTCCCGCGGTCCTAAGTTTCAGAGAAGAGCGCTAACCCCGCTCCATCAAAGCAAAAAGAAATGGTAGAGAAGTTTCATGCTCTTGTCAAGAAATCTGAGTCGCATTGTGGCGAATATCATGCAACTCATGTTCCTGACAAGATTGTCTTTTCATGCAATTCTCGCGAGGCTAAATCCTGTGATTCGTAAAGCCCTTACGATCTACACCCACATAGAATGTCCCGATAGAATGTAGTAACCCAGGGTGCTATCCTGTGCGAAACAATCGCCAATGTACAAATCCGAACGTGGGGCGGAGGCATGTTGACAACTTCGAAGGTGATGGTGTTTAGTGACCGTATGGATGCCAGTTCCCTTATCACCGCGGTGGAGCAGTTGATGGGACCCATCACGGACATGTACGGCCAGCAGGTCAAGGCCCGCTCCGAAAGCATCAAACCCCAGCCGGTGATAATCCGTCAATATGAGACCGCCGTGTATGGCTTTCGTGACCAGCGCCTCCCGGGCGAAGTCAAGGGCGTAAGCGCGCTCTTGGTCGAATCGTTGGACGCGTTCGAGGCGGGGCGCGTGCTGGAAGCAGGACGGTTCGTCATGCAGGCGGTCGAGCAGTTTGAGGGCGCCGGCAAGGAGTCGGTCGTGACTATCACCGCAGAACAGGACGCCAAGCTCGGCCAGTTCCGCAGCGCCCTGTTTAAGATGATCAATCCGGGTCACGAAATCAGCCCGCAGGATATCGCCAAGAGGCGCACGGTTGCACAGAGCCAGTGGTAAGAGGACCCTTGCAGGATTCAGATGACGCAAAAGTTTGAGTTCGTCGGCACCGTCCAGTTCTGGCCGAACAGCGCGCGTGGCAATCCTGTAGCCCTGTACATGGAGAAGCTGGAGAACGGGGAAAGCCGGATCAGCGCGCGGCTGCCGGAATGGCGCCATGTCGTGGGAGTGGGCGCGAACGTCAACAAAGCGGCCGGCAATTACGAACTGAACCTCAAGTCCGCGGTGCCAGCTGACGGAGCCTACGAAGGCCCTTACTGGAACAGCGGCATCAAAGCTGAGAAGCCGGCCCCGCCGAAACCTGTGGCTGCGACACCTCAAGCGGGAGGGGGCCCCGCGGACGCCCCTCCCGCACCCACTGGGACGCCGTCACCCCCTCCTCAAGGGACAGCTCCGGTATCTTCCTGATCTATCCTCACGCATGACCTGTCCCCGCTGCGCCAATCAGAATTCCCCGGACGCGGCGTATTGCAGCCAATGCGGACAGCAGCTCTCCATCGCCGTCGCGCCAGCTGCTTCCCTGCTGACCGAAATGGCACTCTGGCGGAAGTTCATCGGTCCACGCGCGGACTACTACCTAGAACGCTTCCGGCTCTTTCGCGAGGGAGAGCGAGAGCGGTTTGCCCCGACGTGGCACTGGCCGGCGTTCGGCGTTGGTTGGCTCTGGTACCTCTATCGTAAGATGTACCTGCACGCTGGCGTATTTCTCTTCGGCGGGCTCTTGCCCATGGTCTTGGGGGCCGGCCTGGTGGGCGTGGTGATCTGGAACGTGTTCGCCGCCGTCGCTGCCAACTACCTGTACTACATGCATATCAAGCTGTCTTTAACCTTGATCGAACAGCGGGTCGGCTTGGATGAAGCGGCGCGCGACCGCCTCATTATAGATACCGGAGGCATCCAGCCGTACGTGTGGTGGCTGGGCATCGGCCTGACGGCCGTGGCGATCGCGGCGGGGATCATGGAGGCCCCCGCCCCAATCAAGCCCCCATCGTCCGGCGTGCCCACTTAGCGCTCGTCCGTCTCGGCCGCTCACGTGCCACCAGAGGCTCTCTCCGCGGCCATTCCCGGCCTGTGTGCTACAATACGACCCGATAGCGTATGCCTCCATCAATCCATCCGGTTCACCTCATCACGGTCCTGCGTCAGAAGTCGTTGACGCCTGCGATCGTCTTTCTGACGTCCCGACGATCCTGCGACGAGGCCCTGCAGGCGTTTGAGCACGAGACCGACCCCTTGCCGCCCTCACGCCAGGAGAGTATCACCGTGGTCATGGAAGAGCTGACCGCCACTTACCCCAGCCTGCAAGATCACCCGCTGCGGAAGATGGTGACCACCTGCGGCGTGGCTGCCCACCACGCGGGACACCTCCCGTCCTGGAAGATCGCCATCGAAGAGCTGATGCGGCGAGGGTGTCTCGACGCCGTCTTTGCGACCACGACCCTGGCGGCTGGCGTGGACTTTCCAGCGCGCACCGTCGTGCTCACGCAGTCAGGCGTGCGGCGCGACCAGGACTTCACCGACCTGACGATTGCGGAGGTGGCCCAGATCTCGGGACGGGCGGGCCGCCGCGGCAAGGACAGCGTGGGATTTGCCATCGTCACGCCCGCCCCGTACATGGACCTCGGCGTCTTAATTCGCGGACTCACTGGCCGCCCTGAACCCGTGGACAGCCAGTTCATCATCACCTACCCGATGGTCCTCAACTTGCTCAAGGCGCATCCGCTGGACCACATCCAATCCATCCTCGCGAAGAGTTTTGCGCAGTACCAGATGAACGCCCAGGCCGCCCACCTGGAACACCGCATCGAGAAGCTGCACGCGAAGCTGGAGTCCTACAAGCCACGCGAGTGTTCCGACTGGCTGACGCAGTGGAGCGCCTACGATCACGCCACGCGGCAGACGGCCATGAAGCTCCAGGCGCGACGTCACCATCCGCCTGAGGTTCGGGCGCGGCTCCCCTACCTCACACCCGGGCGGGTCGTGGCCTTTCCACGGTTCCGCGGGATCGTGCTCCGGCGTTACCGGAGCCGGGGCCAGCGCCACGAGATGGTGACCGTCCTCCGGAAGGGTGGCGTGGTGGCAGAGTCCCCGGTCGCGGACATCATGGGCGTGATCAACCGCACCTTTGACTTCGCCCCGGCGCCGGCGTTTCCCTGGGCGGCCCCTGAGGCCCTGTCCTGGCTGACCCAGCAGCTTGAGGACTTGCCAAAGCACCTGCCTTTCATGACGGTTCCGCCGGCACCGGACGAAGGAGAAGGCGAACTGGTGAAGAGTCTCGGCGATCTCTTTCCCTGCCCCACCTGCCCGTGCCGGCCGACCTGCGCCAAGGAGTTCAAGGCCGCCAATACGGTGAAGCAGGAGTGGCTGCACCACACGCGGACCGTGCAGTCGCTGCGCACTGGGCTCTGGCATAAGTTCCAGGAACGCGCCGAAATCCTCCAGGACCTCGGATACCTGGACCGGGCGTTCAAGCTGACCGAGGACGGCGAATGGGCCCGGTTGATCCGGATCGACTTCTCGCTGTTAATCACCGAGTTGATCCGCACGCAGGCGTTCAAAGATGTCACGCCCGCGAAGCTGGCGGGCTTGATGGCCTGCATTGCCTACGAGAATGATCGGCCGGCCTCCTTCCCGCGCATCACCGCGGCGCTGGCAAACCTCGTTGCCACGACACGCCGGATGGCGGATGCGCTGGCCCCGCACGACGATCCGCCGCTGCTGCGCGCCGATGTCGGCGGGTTGGCCGAACGCTGGGTGGGTGACACCACCGTGACCTGGGTGCAGCTCTGTCGCTCCACGTCAATGGCTGAAGGCGATATCTACCGGCTCTTGTCCCGCACTCTTGAATACCTCTCCCAGGTCCATTCGCTGCAGACCACGCATCTGGACTTGGCCACAGTGGCGGCGGAAGCCCTGAGCCGCATCCGGCGCGGTGTGCTGGAGGAACTGCCGTGACGCGTGACGAACTGGAACGGGCGCTTGCCGATCTCCCTTTCCGGTTGCTGCGCCGGCTGGGGCGTACCATCGCTGGCCCCCCGACGCTGCGGATGGGGAAGCGGCGGCTCCTTCACACGATCATGGCGGACGCCGAGGCCAACATCGCGCGCATCGAGGCGGCGATTCGCACCCACCAGGCTGAGCAGCAGGCGCTGGCCGCAGTCCCGTCGCCAGCGCGCGAGGCGTCCTCCGAACACACATTGGGAAAGCCGGCCGACCTGCGCGCGCTGCTGGAAGGGATCGGTGTGCCGGAGCCGCGCCCCTTCGTGCCGGATGACTGGCAGGTGGAGGCGGTGGAAGCGCTGGAACGGGGTGATGTGATCGTGAGCGTCCCCACCGGCAGCGGCAAGACCTACGTCGCTGTGGAGGCGACCCGCCGCGCCATGCTCGAAGACCGGACCGTCGTCTATACCTCGCCGCTCAAAGCTCTGTCCAACACGAAGTACACCGAGTTCTGCAAAATCTTTGGGCCGGAGTTCGTCGGCATCATTACCGGCGACCGACGCGACAATCCCATTGCCCCGATCCTGATCATGACGACGGAGATCCTCCGTAACCTACTCTACGACGCGGCGGGGGGCGAGATCGATGTCCGCCTCGACACCCTCGGGCTTGTCATCATCGACGAGAGCCAGTTCTTGGCTGACCCAGAGCGCGGGGTCGTCTGGGAAGAGACGATCATCTTCTGTCCCTCCCAGGCAAGGCTCCTGCTCCTCTCGGCCTCGATCGGCAATCCGCAAGAGCTTGCCGCATGGCTGACCAGCATTCGCCCGACGCCGTGTCACCTCGTCCGCCACCAGCACCGATCGGTCCCGTTGCGGGCCGGGTACCTCCATCCCAACGGCAAGCTGACGCCGTTGTTCCGGACGGTCACCATGCCGCCGTCGCCCTCGCAGGCCGTCCTACATCCGGAGGCCAAGCGGCTCTTCACCATGTTTGAGGAGGACACCTTGTACACCAGGCGCTCCGGATGACGCGCCAACAGCTTGTCGCCTTCGGTTTCTTCGGGGTCCTGCTTGTTCTGCTCTACCAGCTTGCCGAGGTCTTCAGCCTGTTTCTTCGCCCGCTGCTCTGGGCAGTGATCCTGGCCCACGTCACGTTTCCTTTGCACACCCGACTGACAGGCCTGCTCAGGGGACGCGAGGTCGCGTCGGCCGCGCTGTTGACAGTGGGGATCGTCGCGTTGATCGTGGCGCCGGTGGTCATTTTCACCTTCCTGCTCGTTCAGGAAGCCGGCAACGGCTACGACGCGGTCAATACCTGGGTCCAGTCGGGCGGCGTGAAGCGCTTGCCGGACGAGTTGGCCAAGCTCCCGCTGCTCGGCGGGAGTCGTGCGCAGCACATGATCCATAAGCTCGTCGGGTCCAAAGCGAACGTCGAAGCCTTCCTATTGCAGAGCGCGAAGGCGATGAGCGGGTTCATCGTCGAGCAGCTGACCGGCCTCGTCAAAAACGCTTTCCTGATGGCCGTCAACTTTCTGGTGATCGTCATCACGTTGTTCTTTTGCTTCAAAGACGGGAAGCGACTGTTCCAGACTTTCTATCAGATGATTCCGCTCGACGAGGCGCACAAGGAGAAGATCTTCTCGCGGCTGGATCAGACCATCACCGCGGTGGTCGAGGGGATCGTGATCACGGCGATCGTGCAAGGGCTGCTCGCGGGGCTCGCCTATGCGGTCCTCGACGTGCCCTTTCCGGTCTTCTTGATGGCGCTGACCATTGTCCTGGCCCCACTGCCCTTCGGCGGCACCGCGCTGGTGTGGGGGCCGGTGGCACTGTACCTGTTCTGGACCGGTCCCCTGTGGAAGGCGATCGCGATGCTGCTCTGGGGGGCTGGCGTGGTGACGATGGCGGACAACGTGCTGAGGCCGATGCTCATCGGGAAAAAGGCCGAGCTGCCGGTGGTCTTCCTCTTCTTCAGCATCCTTGGCGGCCTGGCGGCCTACGGGCTGATCGGACTCTTCCTCGGGCCAATCCTCCTCGCCATCCTGCTGAGCGTGATTCAGATCTACCGCGAAGGATACCTGACGGAGTCGCCGCCGCCGCCGATGACAGCCTAGACGAGCGTGGCTACTTTCCTCGACCGGATTTAGATCCTGAGGCAGAGGCTTTCGAAGA
>DASQRT010000077.1:0-3623 GCA_035642795.1 Nitrospirales bacterium | reverse complement strand
GCTTGGCGTCACGGCGTCTCACGCCTCACCGGCGCAATTCCGAGCTCTGATCGAGAGCGACACGGAGCGCTGGGCTGAGATCGTCAAGTCGGTCGGCATCAGCGTCCCGTGACGTGTACTCATAAGGGAGGCGGCGGCCAGGACGCAGGCACACCTCATTCGTGACCGATGTGGGCGCCTTTCTCGGCCGCCGACCGTTTCATCAGCAGCACCACGGGTACCAGCACCAGCGTCACCACGGCCAACATCAAAAAAACATCGAAATAAGCAAGTGCCGATGCTTGCTGCTGGCGCAAATTCTCGAGTGCTTGCCAGGCGAGCTGCTGCGCAGCAACCGGATCGCCGGTCTGCTGCAGGAACACTCCCCGAGCCTGCTCGAGGAAAGAAGCCACAGCCGGATTGAAAGGATCGAGGGACTCGCCAAGCCGCAGGGTGTGAAATTGGTCACGGCGCTCCTGCATTGTCTGCGCCAATGATGTCCCCACGCTGCCTCCCTCGTTGCGCAGCAGACTCAGCAAGCCAATAGCCGCTCCACGCAGCAACGGTGGAGTATAGAGGTAGGCCGCTACATTCACGGGGGCAAAGCATATCGAAAGTCCAACGACCAGCACCACTCGAGGCCAGACGACTTGGCCCGGGCTGATCTCCAGGTTCAGCTGGGACATCCAATAGTTCCCGGCGGCCATGATGAGGAGGCCGGCGATGATCACCCACCGGGCGTCCGTCCCCCGCCCAAGCACGAAGCCCACGACAGGCATTGCGACGACGGCAAAGAACCCCGCCGGCGACATGACCAAGCCCGCGTTGAGCGCGTCATAGCCAAACAGCGACTGAAGCAAACCAGGCAACGAGGTGCTGGCAGCGTAAAGCACCATGTAGGCGCAAAAGATGATGAGGCAGCACGCACTGAAGTTTCGCTCCCGCATTGGCCGGAAATTGACCACGGGGCTGGGGTGGCGTAACTCCCAGAAGATCAGCCCGATCAGACCCACAGCGAAAAAAGTCGCGAGCGTCTGCACGCGCCAAAATGGATCGCTCAGCCAGTCCCACTCCTGTCCCTTGCTGAGCATCACTTCCCAAGAGACCATGACGATCACCAGGAGTGACAGGCCGATTGAGTCGAAACGGAACGGCCCCTTCCTCAACTCCATACGCTGCTTCGTGAGATAGTCCGGATCCCGCAGTAGCGCATAACACGCAGCAAGTGCCAGAAGACCGACCGGGATGTTGATGTAGAATACCCAGCGCCAGGAATAACTGTCCGTTATCCAGCCGCCGAGGGTCGGACCGACGACCGGCGCCAACAGAGCAGCCAAGCCGAACAGCGTCATCGCTACGCCTTGCTTCTCCGGCGGGAAGGCGTCCAGCAGCACGCCCTGGCTGGAAGGCTGAAGACCGCCGCCCGCCAAGCCCTGCACCACGCGGAACATAATCAGCTGACCGAGACTGGTGGCCATTCCACACAGCCCCGAGGCAAGGGTGAACACGGCGATCGACAGCAGGAAGTAGTTGCGGCGGCCGAGGTGCGCCGACAACCAGCCGGTGATCGGCAGGATGATGGCGTTGGCGGCGAGGTAGCTGGTGATGACCCATTCGCCGTCGTCGACCGTAGCCGACAGGCCGCCGGCGATGTATCGCAGCGCGACCACCGTGATCGTCGTGTCGAGCACCTCCATGAAGGTCGGTATTACGACGATAGCGGCAATCACCCAGGGGTTTGCCCCCATGCGGGATCCCGAGGGTGCAAGGACCGCGTCCGTCATTTTTCGGAGCCCGCCGGGCTCGCCGCCGAACTCGTTGCCGGCGATCGCGGCACATAGGCTTGCAGAAACTTCCCGGCATCCGGCCCGGTCGGCGGCTTATTGATATAGACGTATGGAACAACCGAAGTGCCGATGAACAGCGGATGCTTGTCCGGGTCGTAGTCTTGGAGCTCGATCCGGACCGGCAGGCGCTGGACGATCTTGACGAAGTTGCCCGTGGCATTCTGTGGCGGCAGCAACGCAAGCGTCGATCCGGTCCCAATGGTAAAGCCGGAGATCCGGCCATTGAAGACCTGTCTGTGGCCGTACATGTCGACATAGAGATCGACCGCTTGGCCGATGCGCAAGTCGCGTAGCTGCGTCTCCTTGAAATTGGCATCGACCCAGATCTCGCTGAGCGAGCGGATCGCCATCAAGCTCTGCCCGACCTGAACATCATTGCCCGGATTGACATTCCGGCGCGTGACGACGCCGTCGATCTCCGCCACGACGTCGCAATAACGAAGATCCAGTTCGGCCACCGCCAGATCGCGGTTGGCGGCCGCGAGTTTGGCCTCGGCTTGCTTGACGGCCGGCGCCGCCGCCGCCAGGCGAGTGAACGTGCGGTCGATGTTGCCTTCGGGATCGAGTTTTTCGAACTCTTCGAGCATCTGCTTCGGAGTCTGGTTGAACGAATGGACAACGCCCAGCTCAGCCGCACTCTGAAACAGCTCTGCCTGCGCCTGCAGGACCGAAGAAAAGGTCTGATCGAGATCGGGCGGCACTTGGTCGAGATCTCCGCCCCCCTCGGGCTGCGCCGGCAGCCCCAAAGAGACCCGGATTTGGTACACATCGGCCAGTGATTGGGTGACCTGTGCGCGAGCAGTCGTCACGGCTGCTTCGCGTCGGTCGTACTCCTGCCGGCTGATCGTCGTTGATCCGATCAACTGCTTTGCCCGCTCGAAATCAAGCTCGGCCAGCTTCAGCGAGGCCTTGCTCTTTTCGAGGCCGGCAATCCGGGCACGCAGCAGGGATATTTGATTCTGGACGTCCTCCATGGCGTGTTGCAAGTTCCAGCGCCGGCTCCAGGCCTGTGCTTCGATGCCGCGCGCCTGGGCCCTGGCCGCCTGCAGATCCGCCTGTGCGCTATCGACGGCCGCCTTCTTCACGGCGACTGCGTCCTGAAATGGCTCCTTGTCCAGTTGAACAAGAAGATCTCCCTTGCGCACACGGTTGTTGTCATCAACCAGAACTCGGGAAACCTGACCGTGGACGCGGGCGGCGACGAACGTCACGTGACCGTTCACGAATGCGTCATCCGTCGAAACCGTGCTGAGAGTCAGCAGGACGTAGGGAATACCGAACCAAAGGGCGGCTGCCAGGACCAAAACGCCGAGCACTCCCAGCAGCAACCTTCGCCGCCGCGTAGACCGCTGAGCTCCTGGTGTGACTTGCTTTGAAGCAGGATCCGTCGGCGGTGATTTGGCGTCGCGGTCAACCGCAGCACCCGCTTTACCTGTCGCGGGCGCGTCGATCGAACTTGACTCGGTCCTGTGCTCGGTCACCTCGGTCGGCATTGGATGTCCTCCGATACCCTCCGTGTCCGCTGAGCGGGCAAAAGCAATCAAATCCTGTTTCGATTAATAGTGACGAGCCTCGGGAGGTTCCGGTCGCTTGCCGCCAGGCTCGGCGTACCGGCATCCAGGATCCCCCGGATGACTCCTGAACTGGCGTGAATAGTCGCGCTTCTCCGGCCTTGTAGCAAGACTGACGCGAGGTGTAGCCCATTAGCGGACATCGATCAGCCCGCCCTCGCCTATCGCGATTTTATGAGTACACGTCCTAAACTAGATCGATGGTGCATCTGCTGTCGCCACCGGT
>DASQRT010000076.1:0-9207 GCA_035642795.1 Nitrospirales bacterium | reverse complement strand
CGATGGCGACCGCGTCCAGAGCGATGCGATCGCCGCTGACCAGCAGGATGTCAGCCCGTGCCGGCGTGCCGCTGGTCGGACCGCCGGCGATCATGAGCGTCGTGCCGTCGGCGATGGTGAGGTGGGGGTGGACCGCGAGGTTCAGCTCGGCGATCCGCTCGTGCCAGTCCGGTGAGAGAAAGCTGACGGAGGGGCGGTAACGCGGGTGGATGATGCCGACCAAGTTCTTGAGGCTGCAGGAGTAGTGCGCGAACCTGTGAGTCTTGACGACCGGCAGGTTGATGAACACATCCGCGTCGTAGACCGGTTTCGACACATAGTAACGGGGGAGCGCCTTGGCGCTGGCGGGCTCCACGCGCACCCAGGGCTCTTCTTCCAGGGCCAGTACTGACGCGCCGGCCAACTCGGCGGCCTGCTTGATGCCGGTCGTGACCAAGTTGGCTGCGGTGGGGAATCGGATGATGCCCGAACTGTCGGCGACGGTGACCGCCTGCGCGCCGGCTTCCCTCACGAGTCGGACCACGGCTGCCACTACGTGCGGGTTGGTAGTGGAGGGCGGAGGACGGTCGTTGACGACGTTCGGTTTGATCAAGACCCGCTTGCCGTGGAGATCCAGCCGGCCGATGCCTCCGATCAGATTGAGCCCTGTTTGCAGCATGGCTTGCGGATCTTCTCCGCGCACGATGGCGACCAGGGCTTTCCCGTCCCGCATGAAGGGATTAGGGGGCAACGGCTTTGCCGGGACCAGAGCCCCAGTTGGTTCAAACAGCAGCGTGTTGAGTATTGACCGCGGAGCGAAGGCCATGGCTGGCAGGAAGGTCAGCCCCCAGGCGAGCCGTCCGAGCATATCGCGACGCGTGAACAAATCGTCATCTCCTCTGACAACGAGGCATGGTAGGAAAACGCGGAGAATCTTGCAATCCCTTGGCTAGTCTTAGTAGAGTGCACTCAGCAAGAGGAGGGCCGATGCGGGCGCGTCTAGTCAGTCTTGTTCTCATGACCGTCTGTGTAGTGGGGATTACATCCTTCAGTCATGTTGCGGCTGAATCCTTGCCGCTTGAACCCGATGTAAGCACCCGGCTCGACGAATTGTACGATAGTGAATCGCGGCTTTATCTGTTTCTGTATTCCTTAAAAGGTGACGGCACGGTGGATTACATCACCGGTCGCTTCGTGCGCGAGCACGCCCGCAGCGAGTATGGCAATCCGGTGTACGACACGGAGCGGTATCCGATGTTCTACTGGTGGAATCATACCTTGTGGGCTGACCGCGACCAGGACGGTGTTAACGGGAACGAGACGGTATACAAGGAGAATGTCGATTTTGATCGGTCACGGTACAAGCCGTGCCTGTTCAATGGCCAGGTGTGCTAGCCGCATGTAATGGACCTCCCCCAGATAGATCTTTCCTAGCCATCAAGCTCCGCTACCTGGTTCCCGCTGAGCCACAATGTAATGTCGATTGCACGCTTGCGGTTGAGTTCTGCTTTGCCTTAGAGTAGTGGGGTTGGGAGGGGCTGGCTACCCTCCAACTTTCCCGTTTTGGGTACTTGACAGTCGTTTGGAGTTTGAGCTAAAAAATGCGGGCTAGTACTAGCTCCGTAACAAAAAGGAATGCTTGTCCCCTGCTTGCCAGGAGTGGTTTCAACGAAAACCCTAGAACTCTCTTCGATGCATTCCGTTGTTTCACCGCAGGTCTAATTTCGTGCCCCGGTACGCCGTGAACCCGTTGTCGGGGGCGAATTTGAATTCAGGAGGCCAGTCCATGAAGGCGCTAGACTTTCGTAATTTGATCTTCAATCCGTTCCTTTTCTCTCTGATCCTCGCGGCCGCTCTCGTCGCTCCCACTAGTGTTCTCGCCGCCGACTCTGACGCCCATCAAGGGCATGGGGTGAGTCATGCCGCGATGGGCATGATTGACAACTCCAATGAACCCTGGGCGCAGCAGCTCAAGGGTCAAACGATCGTGGAAGATGCGATATCGGGCCGAGCCAATCGCTCGGCATTAGTCGAGTTGCAGCACAACCGGCTCATGGAACAGATGGCCAGGCAGGTGGAAGCTGGACAGGTCACCAACACCGGCCTGTTCAACGGCATGTCCACGATGCACCAGTACGATGGCCAGGGTTACTTGCTGGCATCGCAGCCAGGTGTTGAACCGGTAGTGACGTCCGGTGGCCGATGCCCCTCGACCGCCCCAGTGAGGAAGTATGACATCTCCGCCATCAACATCGAGATCACGCTGAACCAGTGGCTCGATTTCTATCCCGGCTACATGTACGTCTTGACCGAGAATATCGAAAAGGTGCGGGCGGAAGAGGCCAAGAATGCCAAGGCGCGGGAGAACGAAAAGGACCAGTACGATCCTGGAGCTGTCACCAACGGTATTCAGGGCGACTTCATCCAGCCCCTCGTGATCCGTGGCAACCAGGGCGACTGCATCAAGATCACTTTGCGGAATGCCTTGGAAGGCGGAGATGCGGTCAGTCTCCATATCCATGGCTCCAGCATGGTCATCAGCGCGACGGGCAAGCCGGCCACCACGACCAATCCTGACGCCGTGGCAACGAAGAACAAGCCCGTGGAGATGGAATGGTATATCCATCCCAACACGCAGGAAGGGGGACGGCAATTCCACTCTTACAGCAACGATCGCGAGTTGACGGTCTTAGGCATGTTTGGCACCTTTGTTGTCGAGCCGAAAGGGTCGCGCTATCTTGATCCGATAGGCACGGGTGAGCCCACTGAGATGCGGAGCGGGTGGCAGGCGATTATTCAGAATGGCGCAGGCCCGGACTTTCGTGAGTTTGTCATCATCTACCACGAGGTGGGGGATGAAGCCTTCCGTCCGGTGAACAAGAAGGGGGACTTTCTCCCGCAACGTGATCCGCTGACCGACACCTATCGTCCGGGCGCTCGCGCGCTCAATTACCGCAGCGAGCCGTTCGGCATCAACAATATGCACGTCCAGCATGAATACTTCGGATTTGAAGACGAATCCATGGGCTACAGCTCTTATACGTTCGGGGACGCCCCGACCACGATTCCGAGGTCTTATCTGGGCGATCCTGCCAAGTTCCGGCTGATTCACGGCGGATCGGAGGTTTTCCATTCCCACCATCCGCACGGCGGGACGATTCGGTGGCTGAGGAGCCCGCGGTCCAGCGATGAAATGCCGTTGTGGTTTACAGCCCGAAATGGTCCGGTCAAGTACCCGGTGGTGCGTACCAAGTCGGATCGGGTGGACGTCCAGGTGATTGGACCGTCGGAGGCCTTCGACCTGGACACCGAATGTGGGTCCGGCCTCTGCCAGCAGCTGGCGGGGGATTTCCTGTTCCACTGCCATGTAGCACACCATTACGTGTCTGGGATGTGGGGCTACTGGCGAGTGTACAACACGATGCAGCAGGGCGAGTTCCACACCGATGTCATGCCGGACCTCCGTGAGCTGCCGGACCGGAAGGGCAGGATGAAATCCGGCGTGGCATCGGAAAAGCTGATCGGCAAGACGGTGGACTGGTTCGGGAAGACTTTCCAGATCGTGGAGAAGGGCAAGACCAATTGGAAGAGCAATCCAGCCGTCGTCACGATCAAGGACTGGGTCGAGATGCAGCTGCCGACTCAAGGCAAGCCCGGTCACAAGGATGACGAAGCCGGGCAGATCAAGTCCTATGACGCGACCGTGCTGGACTGGGCTTGGAAAGGCAATATGGCGATGACCGAAAAGGAGAGCACCATCGCCAACCCCAAATATAAATCCAAGACGCCAGGGGAACGGCAGCCGATTCTCTTCGAACCGACCACCGGAAAGGTGTCGTGGCCGCATTTGCGGCCGCACTTCGGAAAGCGCGTGATGTTCTCACCAAACCATAACCCGGCTCCCTGGCTCGAGATGATCCATCAGAATGAGGACGGCACCCGCAGCGTCGATCCAGCCAAGCCGGGAGAGAACGGTGTCTGGAGCCTCTGCCCTGAAAACGCGGGCCGTAAGTATTACAACCTCCACTTCATTAATGTACCGATTGAAATCAGCAAGGGGGAGGGCAAGGAGCCCCCGATCATCGATAAATTGGGGTTGATCTATGTCTTGCACGAAGAGGAAGAGGCCGTTCGCAAGAACAACGATCTCCGATACCCGCTGGTCTTCCGGGCAAGCGTGTACGACTGTGTGGATTGGACCCTCACCAGCGAATGGTTGGACGACGACTTTACGAATTTTCAGTCCTCCAAGATCAATCTCCATCCACACTTCCTCCAGTTCGATAACCAGTCGACAGACGGTGTGATCACGGGCATGTCCTATGAGCAATCGATCCGTCCCTTCACGATGTTGGAGAAGAAGGAGAAGAAGGGGCTGCCCGTTCCGATGAACACAGTGTTCACAGCTCCGGCCAAGAAGGGGAGTAAGAGCATTGCGGTCAAGAACGCGGCTCAGTATCACGTGAAGACGGAGTTGCTGGTGGGCGCGGATAACGTACAGGGCAATGAGATCCAGCGCATCGCCTCGATTTCAGGCAACACGATCACGTTTGAGAATCCGCTAAAGCATGACCATCCCAAGGGTGACATCGTCACTGTGGAGTTCGTCCGTCAGCGGCTCTGGGTGGATGCTGATGTGGGCACCGTGTTCTGGCACGATCATGCCTTCGGCGCCACCACCTGGCCGCACGGCGGGTTCGGGACCTTGGTGGTGGAGCCGGCGGGATCGACCTACTACGATCCCAAGACCGGCAAGCCCATTCGGAGCGGCCCGATTGCGGACATCCATACGGTGGAACCGGTGGGCTATGGTGTGAACGGCAGCTTCAGAGAGTTGGTCGTTCAGGTGCATGATACTGTGCCTCATACGGTGAATATCGTAACGGCCGGTAATCCGCCGGGGCAGCCAGTCGAAGTGGCATTAGAAGGCGGCAAAACCGTGTCCTTCATGATGCCGGAAAAGATTGCGATGACCCCCATGTCGTTCCTAAACGGGGGTACGCACACGACCGGCAGCGGCTTGAACTTCAGAGCTGAACCGGTCGCCAAGCGATTGGCGAATAATCCGGATTCGTCGAAGATCTTCAGCAGCTTGGTGCATGGCGATCCCTCGACACCGATGCTGAAAGCCTATTTAGGTGATACGGTGGTGTTCAGGTTGCTGCACACCCTGATGAATGAGACTATGGACTGGGTCCTCTCCGGGCATACCTTCCTGACCGAGCGGTACGCGGGTGACGCCAACCGGAAAAACGCGATTCATATCGGGATAGCTGAGCGGTACGACCTTGTGGTGCCGCAAGCAGGCGGCCCGCAGTTGATGCCGGGGGACTATCTCCATTTCACCGGGCGCTCATCCCATTTCTCGGAGGGCGCGTGGGGAATCCTACGGGTTCTGGACAAGGAAGTACCGGACCTGAAGAAGTTGCCGGCTGGGTATACGGGACGGAACGAGATTCCGACGCCGTCGAAGTCCGTCTGTCCGGAAAACGCGCCAGTGAAGTCGTTCAACGTGGTCGCCATGGACCATGATCTCAAGTTCAACCCGAAAGCTCCTGATTTGATCGAAGTGGACTTCGAGCGGAAGATTATGACGAGAAATCCGGCAGGCAAGATCTACGCGCTCGAAGAGGAAGCGACCCAAGTGGCTGCCGGACTGATGCCCAGTCCGCTGACGCTCCATGTCAACGTGGGCGACTGCATCAAGATCCATCTCAAGAACAAGATGGCAAAGAGCCGGGCGTCGTTCTCGGCTTTCTCACTGGCGTTCGACCCCAAGGATTCCCTCGGGGCGAACGTGGGGAACAATCCGGGCGACCAGACGATCGGGCCGGGCGAGAGCCGGACCTACACATACTACGCCCATCCTTTTAACCGGGAAATCACGTCCCTGGTGTGGGATTTCGGGAATGTGATGGTCAATCCGAGAAACGGGTTGTTCGGCGCGATTGTCGTGGGGCCGAAGGGCTCCAAATATCGTGACCCTAAGACCGGAGGGGATATTTCCCAAAAGAACAGTTGGATTGCCGATGTGATCGTGGATCGGACAATCGAAGGGCAGGAGAATCGCACGAACTACCGTGATGCGGCCCTGTTCTTCCAGGACGAAGACAATATCATCGGCACGAGCTTCATGCCATATGTGCAGAACGTGGCGGGGCTCACCGGCGTGAATTACCGCAATGAGCCGTACAAGGCCAGGGAAGAGCAAGGATGTGACCTGGGTCACATGTTCCAACCCTGCAAGGTGGCCAAGCCGGAGGACCCGGTGACGCCGTTGATCGAATCCCATGCCGGGGATCCGGTGAGGATCCATATCCTGGGCGCGAGCGTCGAGCAGAACGGGATCTTTGGGTTAGAGAAGCATGAGTGGCCCATTGAGCCCTTCATGGGTGGGGCGGACATACTGAGCGCTGTGCAGTTCTCCGGAGCGGAGGTCTTGGATGCCTTCATCCCGTCGGCTGGCGGTCCCTACAAGCTGCCAGGCGATTACGTCTGGGGCAACCAGCGGTTGCCGTATTCGCAATCGGGTCAATGGGGCTATTTCCGGGTTCTGCCGGCTGGTGATTCGCGGATCATGCCGCTTTCCAGGAGTGATGTGGGAGTCCAAAAGGCCGAGTCACAACCGGCCGAGAGCCTCGTGCTGCCTACCGCTTTGAAGTAAGCGGTGGTTACAGAGCAGTAGTTTCGGGTGGGGGAGTCGCACGGTGTTTGTGGCTCCCCCGCTCTTTTTCTTGCTGTGGTATAGTTATTTGTGCCCTGTGTGTCTGAGCGGACTGGATCAAGTAAGCAGAGAGAATGCAGGGGAGGTAAAAGGTAAGAGGGATGAAACAGTTTCAGATGAGGAACTGGAAATACTATTACGCATTGCTGATGAGCTTCAGTATCGGCAGCCTGCTGACGGTTTCGAGCGCACTGGCGTACGAGGGAGTGTCGGTGACTGACGGAGGGACGATCTCAGGAAAGGTGACTCTGAAGGGAGGCAAACCGGTGCCTCGCGGGTTTAATCTGGTCACGTTCCCCGATCCGGTCTATTGTGGCAGGATTTCGAATGGAAGCGGGTTCAGGCTCCTCAAGGAATTCACGGTCGCGGAAGATCGCGGGGTTAAGGATGTCCTTGTCATGCTGACCGGTATTCAGCGGGGCAAGCCTTTCGACTTTCCCGTAACTCACATCGAAGCCCGTGATTGCCGGTTTCTCCCGTATATCACGGTCGTGCGGAGCGTTGGGAAGGTCGAAGTCGTCAACATGGATCCGGTCATGCATGACATTCAGGCCTACGAGACTTCCGAGCTGGGGCCGCGCGTTCTTTTCAACGTGCCGTTGCCGATGAACCCCCACCATCCCAAAACGGCGGGCTCGAATGCCGAGTATCATAAGCACATTCCGGGTGAGCCCAAGACGGAGGACATTAGCATGACAAAGGGGCGTCGGATCTTTGTCATGCAGTGTGGATTCCATGCGTACATGGAAAGCTTTGGCTATGCCGTGGACAATCCCTACTACGCGCTGACGGACCAGTCGGGTCAGTTCACAATTCCTGATGTCCCGCCGGGGACTTACAAGCTTGTGGCGTGGCATCCGCAAGAGCGTCCTCTCGTGGAACAGGAGGTCACAGTCACGGCGAAGGGATTGGTGACAGTGAATTTCGAGATTCAAGCCCATGAAGGAGCTCGCGCCGGTATGGAGGTCGTGGAAAATCCTCATTTTGGGCTAGGCATTTTAGGCGAAAAAGAGATCAAGCCCACTCTCGAACTGCAGCAGCCCTAAGCCGAGCGAGCCATGACGCGTTCCAACCGCTCATTACCAATGAGGCTGTTCTCTGCCATCACGGGGATGGTCCTGTCCGCCTCCCTGGTGGCCTCCGCCACCGTGCTGGCTGTGACGAGCGGGGGCAACGACGTTGCCGACATTGTCCCCGAGTGGACTCCCGAGGGGAAGCAGGCCGCGGCGCGCCTCATGACTCTGCCCCCGAAGGATGAAACGGTGCTCGTGCCTGCTGGGCCTTTCCTGATGGGAAGCAATCGCCAGGTTGATCGGAACGCTTACCCTCAGGAGCTTCCCCAGCGGACTGTCCATGTGGACGCCTTCGAGATCGACAAATACGAAGTCACGACGGTGCAGTACCTGCGCTACGTGCTGGCCAACAACTTACCGCCGCTGGTGGACTGGAAGTGGGGAGGGGTGTTCCAGGAGGCCATGGCCAGCCATCCGGTCATGCACGTCTCCTGGTTCGAGGCGGATGCATACTGCAAGTGGGCCGGCAAGCGACTGCCCACGTCGGCCGAATGGGAGAAAGCGGCTCGCGGAACAGACGGGCGGATTTATCCCTGGGGGAATCAGCCGGCCGGCTTATCCCGTGCGAATTTCGGACGTACGGGACTGTCTGGGCCGGTGCGCGATCGGCCTGAGCGACTCCTTCTCTATCCACCGATTGTCTCAGTGGACAAGTACGAGAATGCGGTCAGCCCATACGGAGTCTTCAACATGGCAGGCAATGTCGCCGAATGGACAGCCGATTGGTATGATCCTTACTATTACAGGTATGGGCCCAACCGAAATCCGAAAGGCCCGGATCATGGTTCCCATAAGGCTTTTCGTGGTGGTGGGTGGGTTGACAGCACGCCAAGTGTCCGACCCGCCCAACGGAATGGAGCGGACCCCAAGACTCGCATGAATTGGCTCGGCTTCCGTTGCGCCCGCGATCCTATCGATAAGGGGCAGACTGGCGAATCGCCCCCTGCTAACCTCCAGGCACAATGACACAAGATGATGCGGTGAGACGCGTTCGGCCTGTCTCTAACCGATTGCCGTTCACAGTTCTCGCGGGTCTGCTCCTTGCCTTCATGGTAGAAGGCTCCGTCTGGGCATTGGAGTTTACCGCTGATCTCATCACGCGTGCCAACGGCAAGACGCACGTGTCGAACTTGTACTACCGGGATGATCGCTGGCGTCTGGAACATCAGGACATCGGCCCGGTCAACGTGACAATCGTCCGCAAAGACAAGCAGGTGATGTGGCTGCTCATATCCCGGCTCAAGCATTACAAAGAGATCCCGTACGATGCCAGCCAGGCCCCGAATGTGCAGGAGACGTTAGACGGGGAGATCTCGCGGAGCGCGATCGGCACGGAAACTCTGGACGGGCACCCGACCACTCTCTATGAGGTCCACACGCAGGACGGAAAGGCGACCGTGGACTACTACCAATGGTTGGCGACGGACATTC
>DASQRT010000075.1:0-3176 GCA_035642795.1 Nitrospirales bacterium | reverse complement strand
GTCCGTGTTCGTCACCGTGGAGTTCAGCACGTTCGGCTTCTACGTGCTGGTGGCGTACCTCCGGGACGACCTCCGCTCGAGCGAGGCGGGGCTCAAGTTCTTCATCCTGGGGGTCTTCGCCGCCGCGTTGCTGGCCTACGGGACCAGCCTGGTCTACGGGGAGACAGGGACGTTCATCTTCCCCACCATCGCTGGGGGGACGCGCGACATGACGCCCGGCCTGGTGGTGGGCTGGCTGATGATCTTTGCGGCGCTGGGCTTCAAGATCGGGGCCGTGCCGTTGCACTCCTGGATCCCCGACACGTACCAGGGCGCACCGACGCCCATCACGGCCTTCCTCTCGATCGCGCCCAAGGCCGCCGCGTTCGCCATCCTCCTGCGGATGTTCTTCTCGACGCTCGCCGTGTTCAAGCCGCAGTGGGTGTGGCTGATGATCGGCATGGCGATGCTCTCCATGCTCTACGGGAACATCGTGGCGATCGCGCAGCGGAACATCAAGCGGCTGCTGGCCTACTCCGGGATCGCCCAGATCGGGAACATCCTGATCGGGATGGCGGCGGGCACGCGGATGGGGGCCGATTCGGTCCTGTTCTACCTGCTCACCTACCTCTTCGCCAACCTCGGGGCCTTCGCGGTCGTGATCGCCTTCAGCCAGTCCACCAACAGCGACGAGATCGAAGACTACAGCGGCCTGAATCGGCGCTCGCCGTTCCTCGCCTTCACCATGCTGGTCTTCCTGCTCTCGCTGGCCGGCGTGCCGCCGCTGGCCGGGTTCATCGGCAAGCTCTACCTGTTCGTCGCGGCCATCAAGGAAGGTCTCTACACGCTGATCGTGGTAGGGCTGATCAGTATCGTGATCTCGCTGTACTACTACCCGGTCGTGGTGAAGAAGATGTACATCAGCGAGCCGGCCGATCCCACGCCGATCAAAGTCTCCCGCACGCTCCAGGCCGTCATCTACATCGGCCTGGCTGGCACGCTGATCCTGGGGATTTGGCCGAAGCCCTTCATCGAATACACCGTGGCCGCGACCACGATCTTCTCGAACCTCGGCGGGAGCGCCGTCGCCACGCTGCTACCGTAATCGCCGTTCTCCTGCCTGGTTTCCTGCCGGTGCGTCCTTTCTTGACTCCCGCCACGTTAGTGGCTAGGATAGCGCCCGTTATTTGTCCTAAATGGCAACGTGTGATAGGAGGAGACCATGGTGAAAATTCCGGTGATACGGATGGTGGGCATCCTGGCGGCGCTCGCGTTCGCAGGCCAGGTCGGCCTGGCAGTGGCGGCTGAGGAGTCCAAGAAGAAGGCCAAGTCAGACCCGGCGTCGAGCCAGCCGGGCGGTGGGATCCAGAGCAATAAAGCCAAGGCCTCCGAGTCGCCTCGGCTCACAAAGGGCAAGAGCTGCTCCGGTGCGACGCCCAAGATCAAGAAGGTCACCCCGGATGAAGGCAAGACCGGAGACAAGGTGACGATCGCCGGCGAGAACTTCGGAGAGCCCGGATGCGTGAGCATGGTCTCCTTCGGCCCGGGTGGTGCAGCCAAGTTCACCCAGGTGGACGACAGGACAATCACGGTGACGGTCCCGGCAGGCAAGAAGGGTATCGAGCTCCTGACCGTGACCGGCTTCACCGGCGAGGATTCCAAGCCGTTCCTGCGTAAGTAGCCCGTCTGTCCTCATCCCAGCCACCGGCCGCGCCGGGTTCTCAAACTCGGCGCAGCCGTGGGTGGCCCGGTCAGCGCATCAGGCGTATAATCTACGCATGTCTGATGCCCCCGCCGTCGGTGACTTCGCTCCGGAGTTTTCGCTTCCTTCTGAATCCGGTGAGACCGTGAGCCTGGCCGATTTGCGGGGCCGGTGGGTCGTGCTGTTCTTCTATCCGATGGACAACACGCCGGGCTGCACGAAGGAGGCATGCGCGTTTCGGGACGCCGCTTCGGACTTTGCCAGGGTCAATGCGGTGCTGCTCGGGATCAGCGCCGACGGCATTGACTCCCACCGCCGGTTCATCGCCAACTATCGGCTGCCCTACCGGCTTCTGTCCGATCCCGCCGGCGCGGTCCGCAAAGCGTACGGCGTCTATCGCTGGCTGTTCCGCGTGCAGCGCAGCACCTTCGTGATCGCGCCCGACGGCGTGATCGCCGCCGTGTTCCGGGGCGTCCGCGTCAACGGGCACGAGGCGGAGGTGTTGACCGCGTTGGTAGGGCTACAAGTCAGGACGAACCTGTGACCAAGCGGCCGGCAGACGCTGAGTACATCCGGGACGAAGCCGAGCTGATCGCCCTCTGCGAGCGGCTCCGCGAGCACGACCGCCTGGCGGTGGATACCGAGTTCATGGGGGAGGACTCCTTCCACCCACGGCTCGAGATCATCCAGGTCGCGGCAGGAGACGCGATCGCCATCATCGACTACCCGTCGGTGTCCAAGCTGGCCCCGTTTTTTGCGCTGCTGGAGGACGCCCGCATCCTGAAAGTGCTCCACGCCGGCCGGCAGGACCTGGAGATCTTCTCGGTGCTGTCCGGCTCCGTGCCGACGCCCGTCTTCGACACGCAGGTCGCGGCAGCGATGGTCGGGTACGGGACCCAGATCGGCTACGCCCAGCTCGTACAGCAAGTCCTCAAGGTCGCCCTGGAGAAGTCCGAGACCTTCACGAACTGGGCGCAGCGGCCCCTGACGCCCGAGCAGATCGCCTATGCGTTGGAAGATGTCCGGTATCTCCTTGCGCTGCACGACCATCTGGTCAGGAGACTCAAGGCTCTTGGCCGTCTGGAGTGGGCGGAAGAGGAGTTTCGTCGGGTCCAGTCACTAGCCGACAATGAGGCGCGCGACCCTCGGCTCCGGTACCAGCGCATCAAGGGCTGGGAGGGCTTGAGCCCGCGCGTGCGCGGCGTGCTACGGGAGGTGGTGGCGTGGCGCGAGCACGAAGCCAAACGGCGGGACCGGCCCCGCGGGCGCATCCTGCGTGATGAGATCCTGGTCGAGATCGCCCGACGCGCGCCGACCACGGTGGAGGCGTTGGGGAAGATGCGCGGCATCCAGCCGTCGCACGTCGAGAAGTACGGGGAGGCGCTGGTGGCAGCCGTCAAGCAGGGACTGGCGGTGCACGACCACGAGCTGCCGCAGGTCGAGAAGCGCAAGCGGATCGATCCCGAAACGGCGGGGCTGGTGGATCTGCTCGGCA
>DASQRT010000074.1:0-15095 GCA_035642795.1 Nitrospirales bacterium | reverse complement strand
CGGTCGGCCGGATTGTGAAAGCCTACGACCACTTCGCAATCGTGCTGCTGCTCAACGACCTGAACAACGCGATCACGGGACTGGTGCAACGCACGCGGGACGAGGGCATCGTGGAGGGCACGGAGAAGGGTCTCGCACGGATCAAGTACCTGCCCCTGCTCTCGACTGTGAAGGTCGGCGACCTAGTCGTCACGTCCGGCCTGGCGGGCGGGTTCCCGCGCGGTCTGCCGATCGGCACCATCACCAAGATCGAGCGGCGCGAGGCGGAGCTGTTCCTCTCCGCCGAGATCACGCCGGACGCGGACTTCGCGAAGATCGAGGAGGTGCTCGTCATCACCGCCCCGCGGGAGAATGCGCAGCTCCCCGCCAGCCCGTCGCCCTTCCAGTCAGCGTCCCCGGTCAAGCCCGCGGGAGAGACGCGATGAAGGTCCTTGGCTACGCCGCGCTGATCCTGCTCCTCGTCCCACTCCAGGTCGTCCTCGTCGACCGGATCAGCCTCTTCGGCGTCCGCCCCGACCTGGCGCTCGTGGCCGTCTGCCTGATCGGCCTGTACCGCGGTGAGATGGAAGCGATGCTGGCGGGGATCGCGATCGGATTCGCCCAGGACTTGTTCACCGGCAGCGTACATTGGGGCAACCTGTGCCTCAAGCCGATCCTCGGCCTGATCGCCGGGCTCGCCAGTCGTAACCTGGTCAACCTAACCTGGGTCTTCGCCTTCAGCCTGATCTTGTCCCTGTCGGTCCTCTCAGGTACGGTCATGTACCTGCTGAAAGGCTTCACGGGCCCCGGCGCGAGCTTCTTCCTCGCAGCCCGTGGCATCATCCTGCCCCAGGCCTGTTATGACGCGCTGGTGGGCCTCGCCCTGCTCAAGCTCATGCAACGCTGGCGGGCATCCCGCACGCCGCGGACCGCGCTCAGTTATGAGTAAGTTCACCACCCAGCACGAGGACTTCAAAAACCTGCAACGCCGGCTGCTGTACCTGCGCACCGGCCTGCTGCTCTGCCTGCTGCTGCTCTCCGCACGTCTCTGGTACCTGCAGGTCGTCAAGGGCACCTATTACCACGAGCTCGCGGAACAGAACCGGGTCCGCACGGTGGACCTCAAGCCGGCCCGTGGGCTGATCTTCGACCGCCGCGGCGAGTTGCTGGCCAACAACGTCCCCAGCTTCAACCTGTACCTCACCGTCGAGGACATCCGGGATCGGGAGGGCCTAGCTGCCGCGCTCGAGGGATTGATCGGGCTTCCCCGCGCCGAGACCATGAAGCGGCTGGTCCAGCAGGCCAAGTCGTACGTCCCGATCCTGCTCAAGTCAGGCCTGACTCTGCGCGAAGACGCCCTCCTCGAAGGCCGCCGGCTGGAGTTCACGGGCCTGCGGGTCCAAGCGGAGTCCCAACGGAGCTACGTCCACGGCCCCCTGGGAAGCCACCTCCTAGGCTACGTCGGCGAAGTGTCGCCGGAGCAGCAGGAGGAGCCAGCCTTCGAGGGCCTGGTCCAGGGCAGCATCGTCGGCAAGGCCGGCGTCGAGAAGACTTATGACCGCATGCTCCGGGGAAAGCCCGGCGAGAAGACCATCGAGGTGGACGCGCGGGGCAACGAGCTGAAGACCGTGGCGGTGGTCGAACAGACCCCGGGCGACGACCTCTACCTGAGCCTGGACCTACGTCTCCAGCGCTTCGCCGAATCGCTCTTGGGTGTCGAGTCCGGCGCGATCGTCGCGCTGGATCCCAGGAACGGCGATGTGCTGGCGATGGCCAGCAGTCCGGCCTACGACCCCAACGTCCTCTCGCGCGGGCTGACGCCCGCGCTGTGGGAACAGATCGCGTCGGATACGCGCCACCCACTCACCAACCGGGCCCTGCAGGGCCAGTATCCGCCCGGCTCCACGTTCAAAATCATGGTCGCCTCCGCCGCGCTCGAATCGGACAAGTGGTCCGCCGACACCAAGGTCCGCTGCACGGGCACGTTCCCCTCCGGGAATCGCCTGTTCAAGGACTGGAAGAGGGGCGGGCACGGCGTGATGGACCTGTCCCAAGCGATCGTCCAATCATGCGATGTCTACTTCTACAACGTCGGCTATCGCCTCGGAATCGACACGATCGCCGAGACCGCACGCCTTTTCGGCTTGGGACAACCCACAGGCATCGACCTGCCGTCCGAACGCGTCGGGGTCGTACCCTCGACCGAATGGAAGCAGCGTATGCGGAAAGAGCCGTGGTACCCTGGCGAAACCATCTCCGCCTCCATTGGACAGGGCTACATCACTGTCACACCGCTCCAGATGGCCGTCGCGATCGCGGCCGTCTCCAACGGAGGGACACTCCACCGGCCTCGGCTGGTCCGGGCCGTCCGTGAGCGCGCGACCGGGCGGCTCCAGGAGTTTCCGTCGGTGGAGCGCGGACCCGTACCGTTGCAGGAGAGCACTTTCCATCTCCTGCAGGATGCGCTGCAGGAGGTCGTCCTGCACGGCACCGGCGGTCGGGCGCGCTCCCAGCTCGTCTCGATCGCCGGCAAAACGGGGACGGCCCAGACGGTGGGCGGGCGGACCAGCCAAATCAGCGCTAACGAGGAGGCCATCCCCAAGCAGTTCCGTGACCACGCCTGGTTCGTAGCCTACGCGCCGGCCGAAGATCCCAAGATCGCGGTCGCCGTGATCGTGGAGAACACCGGCCACGGCGGCACGTACGCCGCGCCGATCGCCAAGGCCCTGATCGAAGAATACTGGAAGGACTCGGACGTCGATGATCGACACCAGATCGCCGGACAGTTTTGAGTGGCGGTTCGTCCTCGTGGCGCTGGGGATCCTCGCAGTGGGCGTGATCTCCATCTACAGCGTTTCCCCAAGCCCGACGCCCAAGGGCCAGACCCCCCTCTACGCCAAACAGCTGGCCTGGATCCTGATCGGCCTCGTGGCGTTCCTAGCGGCCGTCGCCATCGACTACCACACGCTCGCCCGTCACGCTTATGTCCTCTACGGGCTCACCCTGGTCCTCCTGGCGCTCGTCCTGGTCATGGGCCGCTCCAGCCGCGGTGCGCTGCGCTGGTTTGCGGTGGGGCCCCTCGTCTTCCAGCCGTCGGAAGTGGCCAAGCTGGTGCTCGTCCTCATGCTCTCGAAGTACTTCGCCGACGTGCAGCGCGCCGGCTGGATCCAACGGGTGATCGTGCCCGGCCTGCTTACCCTCCCCGGGCTCCTCTTGATCTTGAAGCAGCCGGACCTGGGCACCGCGATGAGCTTCACCTTCATCCTCGTCTCGATGGTCCTGGTCGGCGGGCTGCACGCGAAAGTGCTCGGCCTCGGCGTGCTCTTCACGTCCATGCTTTTCCCCTTCGCCTGGGAACTCATTTGGACGTCGCTGCATGACTACCAGCGCGAGCGGATCCTGACCTTTTGGGACCCTACGACCGACCCGGGCGGCAAGGGCTATCATGCCCTGCAGTCCCGGATCGCCATTGGATCGGGCGGCTTGCTCGGCAAGGGCTTCGACGAGGCCACGCAAAGCCGGCTCAAGTTCCTGCCCGAAGGCCATACGGACTTCGTTTTTGCGGTGTTCGCCGAGCAGTGGGGCTTCATCGGGGTCCTGGTGCTCTTCGTGCTCTTCGCCGTCCTGATCTTGCTGGCTGCTGAGATCGCCTTCAAGGCCAAGGACCCCCTGGGGCTGCTCTTGGCCGCGGGCATCCTCTCGATGGTGGGCTTCTGCCTGTTGGTCAACGTGGGCATGACGATGGGGATCTTCCCGATCGTCGGCATCCCGCTCCCGCTGATGAGCTACGGGGGGACTACCACCGTGACCTCCATGGCAGCCCTGGGACTCTTGCTGAATGTGAAACGACGTCGGTTGACACTGTTCTATTGAGTTAAACTTTTATGACGGCTGGCGGGTCTAACGGATTGCGGTGCGCAGTGCTCGGCACGAGCGCCCTGCGCGGCCTGTACGCCCGCCGTCCAAGGAGTGAGCATGGGGTTAGAAATCATCATCAATGTCGCGCGGGAGGAAACCCGCGTGGCAGTCCTCGACAGAAAGGTCCTGACGGACCTCTACATCGATCGGGCCAAGCACCGGGACTACGTCGGCAACGTCTATAAAGGCAAGGTCGTCAAGGTCCTGCCCGGCCTACAGGCCGCCTTCATCGACATCGGCCAGGACAAGGCGGCGTTCATACACGTCTCCGAGCTCACCGGCGGGATCGGCGCGGACGAGACGCTCCTGGAGCTGGATGACAAGGCCGCCGAGGTCCCGAAGCCCAAGCGTCACGCGTCAAAACCCATCGAGGAGCTCCTGGAAGAAGGCCAGGAGCTCGTGGTCCAAGTCGTCAAGGGACCGATCGGCACCAAGGGCTCGCGGGTGACGTCCTACATTTCGCTCCCCGGACGGTACCTGGTCTTTCTGCCGCACGTCGACCACATCGGCATCTCGCGCCGGATCGAGAGCGACGAAGAGCGCGCCCGCCTCAAGCAGCTCATGTTGAAGCTCCGCAAACCAGGGTCCGGCTACATCGTCCGGACGGTCAGCGAGGGGGTGACCGACGACGAGCTCGGCTCGGACGTCGAATTCCTGCAGGCCACGTGGGAGGAGATCCAGGAGAAGAAGGCCCGCCTGAAGGCGCCGGCCCTGCTGCACAACGACCTGGACCTGGTCTTCCGGACCGTCCGCGACCACTTCACGAAGGAGGTTCAGCACCTGTGGGTGGACGCGAAGCCCGAGTACGAGGCCATCCGGGAATTCGTCGGCCGCTACCTGCCCGAATTGCTGCCTCGCATCCATCTCTACACCAAGGACGAGCCGATCTTCGACCATTTCGACCTGGAAGCGGAGATCGCCAAAGCCACCGCCCGCAAGGTGTGGCTCAAGTCTGGCGGACACATCGTGATCGATCACACGGAAGCGATGACTGTCATTGACGTCAACACCGGCCGCTTCGTCGGCAAGCGGGACCTCGAGGAGACCATCGTCAAGACGAACCTGGAGGCGGTCAAGGAGATCGCCTACCAGCTCAAGCTGCGGAGCATCGGCGGCATCATCATCATCGACTTCATCGACATGGAGCGCGAGCGCAACCGGGAGAAGGTGTTCCAGGCGCTCAACGACGCGCTCGCGCACGACAAGGCCCGCACTCGAATTCTGAGAATCTCGGAGCTGGGCCTTGTGGAGATGTCGCGGGAGCGCGTGCGGGAGGACCTCTACCGCGCGCTCTCGGAGCCCTGCCACTACTGCGAGGGTCGCGCCTACACCAAGGACCCGACCACGATCTGCTATGAGCTGTTCCGCGACATCCGGCGGCTGTCGCCCACGCCCGACGAGCGGACCATCATCATCGGGGCCCACCCCAACGTCGCCGCGCTGCTGGCGGACGAAGAGGCCGACTCCCTCGCGGAGATCGAGCGCGCACGGAAGGTCAAGGTCGTCGTGAAACCGGACCCGACCCTGCACATCGAGCAGTACGACATCGTGATGCTGTGACGACTGCCCTTGACGGAACACCGGAACCTTGGATATTTTGAAGATGTAGTCCTGCGCGGCACCCTCGCACCCCGGTAGCAACCCAGGACACAGACTCTATTCATGTCATGACACCGAGCGCATCGAAAGCTCAGGCACAGCTCACCATTGCTCTCGGCGACGAGCGCTACCCGGAACTGCTGCGCGCGATCCACGATCCGCCGGCAGTCCTGTACTGCGATGGCATGCCGGAGCTGGGAGACCGGCAAGCCGTGGCGATTGTGGGCTCGCGCCAGGCGACTCCTTACGGGCTCCGGGTCACCGACGCCCTCGCCGGAGAGCTGAGCGGGCTGGGCTTCACGATCGTGAGCGGGCTCGCGCGCGGCATTGACGCGGCCGCCCATCGCGCGGCGCTGGAAGCCGGCGGTCGGACGATCGCCGTGTTGGGATGCGGGTTGGACGTGGTCTACCCGCCGGAGCACGCCAGCCTCCTGAATGAGATCGCCGGACAGGGAGCCGTGCTCACGGAGTTCGCGCCGGGCACGCCGCCGCTGGCGCGCCATTTTCCCCAACGCAATCGGATCATCAGCGGACTGGCGCTGGGCGTTGTCGTGGTCGAGGCCGCGGAGGACAGCGGCTCGCTGATCACCGCGCGCCTCGCGCTGGAGCAAGGCCGCGAGGTCTTCGCGGTGCCGGGCTCCATCGATGCCCCGACGAGCCGGGGCCCGCATGGCCTCCTGAAGCAGGGCGCGAAACTCGTGGAGACGGTGGATGACATCATCGAGGAACTGTTACCACAGATCGAGAGAACTGAAGGGACTGTGAAAACTTCCAGAAGGGTTTCGCCAGCGCCCGATCTGCCGAATCTCTCGCCGGAGGAACGAGTCATGCTAGAGTTGATGAGCCGCGAACCACGGCACCTCGACGACCTGACCGAGCGCAGTCTCCTTCCGGCCGCCGAGGTGGCACGAATCCTGCTTTCTCTGGAATTGAAAGCGCTCGTGAAACAGTTACCGGGACAACGGTACTATCTTGCGAGATAACAAAGACGTTAAACGTTATACGTTATCCGTTAAACGTTTAACGATTAACGTTTACACGATTAACGAGGGTCCATGTCCAAGTCGCTAATCATCGTCGAATCGCCGGCCAAGGCCCGGACCATCTCCAAGTATCTGGGCCGCGGCTACGCCGTCATGGCCTCCGTCGGCCACGTGAAGGACCTCCCCGAGAACAAGCTCGGCGTGGACATCGCGCACAACTTCACGCCGCACTACGTGACCATCAAGGGCAAGGCCCAGGTCCTCGCCGAGATCAAGAAGAAGGCGAAGGAGGCCGACAAGGTGTACCTCGCGCCCGACCCCGACCGCGAAGGGGAAGCCATCGCCTGGCACATTGCCGAAGAGATTGACGGCAAGGCGAAAGGCAAATCCCGCAAGGTCTTCCGTGTCCTCTTCAATGAGATCACGGAGTCGGCCATCAAGCGCGCCCTCCAGTCCCCCGGGCTGATCGACATGAACCTGGTCAACGCGCAACAGGCCCGGCGCGTGCTCGATCGCATCGTCGGCTACCAGGGCAGCCAGTTGCTGTGGAAGAAGGTCCGTCGGGGCCTCAGCATGGGGCGCGTGCAGTCGGTGGCCGTCAAGCTGATCTGCGACCGCGAGCGCGAGCGCGAAGCCTTCCGTCCCGAGGAGTACTGGACCATTACGGCGACGCTGGCCGGGAAGCACCCGCCGCCCTTCGAGGCCAAGCTCCACAGCGTCAACGGCCAAGAGGCGGACATCCACACGGCCCAAGAGGCAGAGCGCATCGTGGCGGCGGTCCGGGACAAGACCTTTGTCGTGCAGGCCATCGAGCGCAAGGACAAGAAGCGTAATCCGGTGGCGCCCTTCATTACAAGCCGGCTCCAGCAGGAGGCGGCGCGCAAGCTACGCTTCAGCCCCAAGAAGACCATGACCCTCGCCCAGCAGCTTTACGAGGGCATGGACATTGGCAAGGAGGGGCCGCTCGGGTTGATCACCTACATGCGCACCGACTCCACCAGGATCGCCCGCGAGGCAGCCGAGGAAGCCCGGCAGGTCATCCGCGAGCGGTTTGGGAGTGAGTACCTGCCCGCCACCCTGAACGTGTTCAAGACCCAGAAGGCGGCTCAGGAGGCCCACGAGGCGATCCGGCCGACATCGGCCCACCGCGATCCGGAGTCCATCCGGCCGTACCTCGACCGCGACCACTACCAGCTCTACAAGCTGATCTGGAACCGCTTCATCGCTTCCCAGATGAACCCGGCCATCTTGGAAGTCACGCGCGTGGACTGTAGCCCTGAGCAGACGCCGGACACCTACGTATTCCGGGCAACGGGGACCGTGGTCAAGTTCGCCGGCCACACGGCGGTGTACCAGGAAGGCACGGACGCGGAGCTCGCCGCGCAGGCTCGCAAGGCCGAGCGGACGATCGAAGAGGAAGACGAGACCGAGCGGCGGTTGCCGGTCCTCGCTGAAGGGGAGCGCCTGCATCTCGTCGCGCAGGAAGGTCAGGTCGCGCCGGGCCTCACGCCCAAGCAGCATTTCACCCAGCCGCCGCCTCGGTACAACGAGGCTCTGCTCATCCGCGAACTGGAGGAGAAAGGGATCGGCCGGCCCTCGACCTACGCGAGCATCATCTCCACCATTCAGGAGCGCAGGTACGTAGAGAAGGTGGAGGGCCGGTTCGCGCCCACGGAGACCGGCATCACCGTCAACGATTTCCTTGTCAGGGGGTTTCCCGACATCCTCGACGTGGATTTCACCTCTCGGATGGAAAACGAACTCGACGAGATTGAGGAAGGTGAAAAGGCGTGGGTGGCTGCGGTGCGCGATTTCTACGGGCCGTTCAGTAAAGACATCCAGAAGGCCAAGGATCTCCCCGGCCCCAAGGACACGGTCGAGCCCCCGACCAACATCCCGTGCGAGAAGTGCGGCCGGATGATGGAGATCAAGTGGGGCCGGAACGGGAAATTCCTGGCCTGCCCGGGTTACAAGGAGGACCCGCCCTGCAAGAACACCCAAAACTTCGAGCGGTTGCCCGACGGCACCATCAAGATCGTCGCAAAGCAAGAGATCACGACCGACGAGAAGTGCGAGAAGTGCGGCTCGCCGATGGTGATCAAGACCGGCCGGTTCGGCAAGTTCCTCGCTTGCTCGGCCTACCCGACCTGTAAGACCACAAAGCCCCTCCCGCTCGGCGTCAAGTGCCCCAAGGACGGCGGCGACCTCACGCAGAAGCGCAGCAAGAAGGGCCGCACGTTCTACGCCTGCACGAACTACCCCAAGTGCGACTTCGCCCTCTGGGACCGCCCCGTGGCGAAGCCCTGCCCGCAATGCCATGCGCCGTTCCTGGTGGAAAAATACTCCAAGCAGACCGGCACCAGCCTTGTCTGCCGCAACGACGAATGCGGCTACAAGGAATAGTGTGCTAGAATCGAATCTCTCCCCGGAGCGAAGCGTTCATGCGCGAGGATATCGTCATCATCGGCGGGGGCCTAGCCGGCTCGGAGGCAGCCTGGCAGGCGGCGAACCGCGGCGCCAAGGTCACGCTGTACGAGATGCGTCCCAAGGAACAGACGGCTGCACACAAGACCGGCTATCTGGCCGAACTGGTCTGCTCCAACTCACTCGGCTCCGACGAGCTCCAGAGCGCCCCAGGCCTCCTCAAGGAGGAGATGCGCCGGCTGGGCTCCCTCATTATTAAGGTCGCCGACGAAGTGCGGGTGCCGGCGGGCGCCGCCCTGGCCGTGGACCGCGACCTCTTCGCGCAGAAGATCACGCAGGCACTCGAGGGCCACCCGAACATCCGCATCCTACGCGAGCCGGTGTCGGAGGTCCCGCCCGACTGCCTGGCGATCGTGGCCACAGGCCCCCTGACCTCCGACGCGCTGGCCGAGCACCTCAAGCGCCTGACGCACTCGACGCACCTGTACTTCTACGACGCGATCTCGCCGATTGTGGACGCCGACAGCATCGACATGCGCAAGGTCTTCAAGGCGTCGCGCTACAACAAGGGTAACGCGGACTACCTCAACTGCCCGATGACGGAGGCCGAGTACGACGCATTCCACCAGGCGTTGCTGGCGGCGGAAAAGGTGATCCCCAAGGAGTTCGAGAAGATTCCTTATTTCGAAGGCTGCATTCCCGTCGAGGTCATGGCCGAGCGCGGCCGCGACACCATGATGTTCGGGCCGTTGAAGCCGGTGGGCCTCGTGGACCCGCGGACGAACACGCGCCCCTACGCCGTGGTACAACTGCGGATGGAAAACCGGCACGGCACCTGCTACAACATGGTCGGGTTCCAGACCAAGCTCACGTACGGCGCCCAGAAGCGCGTCTTCCGGATGATTCCCGGCTTGGAGCACGCCGAGTTTCTGCGTTACGGCAGCGTCCACCGAAACACCTTCGTCAATGCGCCGACGCTGCTCAGGGATACGCTGCAATTGAAGAGCGCCGGCCGGATCTTTCTGGCGGGCCAGCTCGTCGGGGTCGAAGGCTACACCGAGGCCGCCGCGACCGACGGACTGGCCGGCATCAACGGCGCCCGCGGCCTGCAGGGCAAGGACCTCGTGGTCCCCCCGGAGACGACCGCGCACGGCGCGCTGCTCAAGTACATCACGACCAGCGACTCGCGGCACTTCCAGCCGATGAACACCAACTACGGCCTCTTTCCGCCGCTTCCCACCCGCATCCGCGACAAGCAGGAGCGGCAACGCCGGGTCGGACAGCGCGCCTTGGAGGACTTTGCCGCATGGATGCAGCGGTCCGGTCTTTCCTGACGTACCTCCAGGTTGAGCGGGGCGCGTCCCCGCACACGCTGCGCAACTACGAAGGCGACCTGCGCCAGTTCCTGGCGTTCCTCCAAACAGCGCACAACGGATCGTTGCCCGCTCCCAGGGTGGTCGACGCCTATGCGGTGCGGAGCTTCCTGGCCGCGCGCGCCGGCCTGGGGGACGCGAAAAGCTCCCTTGGGCGCAAGCTGGCAACCGTCCGGAGCCTCTTCAAGTACCTCGCGCGGGAAGGGGTCGTGCCACACAGCCCGGCGGCGGACGTGGTCACGCCGAAGCAAGAGCACAGACTCCCCCGCGTCCTGACGGCCGACGACGCCAAGCGCCTCATGGACGACCCCGGCTCCAACGAGCCACGCTCGTTGCGTGACCAGGCGTTGCTGGAAGTGCTCTACTCGGCGGGCGTGCGGGTGGCTGAGTTGGTGGGTCTGAACGTTGAGGACGTGGACCTGGACGCGGGGACTGCCACCGTGTTGGGCAAGGGCCGCAAGGAACGGGTCGTGCTGCTGGGGACGAAGGCCGTGGAGGCGGTGCGGGCGTACCTCGCTTCACATCCTCCCCTCAGTAAAGGAAGAGGGGAAGAGACCACGTTGTTTCGCAACCAGCGCGGCGGGCGGCTGACGGCCCGCAGCGTGGAGCGGATCGTCGCAAAGGAGTGCCAGGCCCTCGAGAACTTCCCGACGATCACGCCGCACACGCTCCGCCATTCCTTCGCGACCCACCTCCTGGACGGCGGCGCGGACCTGCGCGCGATCCAGGAGCTGCTCGGCCACGCCTCGCTCGCCACGACCCAGCGGTACACCCACGTGGCGCTCGACCGGCTGATGGAGGCCTACGACAAGGCCCATCCGCGGGCGCATGACAAGGAGTGACCCCATGATCATCCGCTCCACGACAATTCTGTGCTTACGCAAGGACCGCCATGTCGCGATGGGGTCCGACGGCCAGGTGACGCACGGCACCACGATCATGAAGCAGAACGCGAAAAAGCTCCGCCGCATGTATAATGACACCGTGCTGGCGGGGTTCGCGGGCGCCACAGCCGACGCCTTCACGCTGTTCGAGAAGTTTGAAGGCAAGCTGCAGGAGTACCGGGGCAACCTCACACGGGCGGCCGTGGAGCTCGCGAAGGACTGGCGGATGGACCGGGCGTTGCGCCGGCTGGAGGCGCTGCTCGCCATCGCCGACCGGGAGCACTCGCTGATCGTCTCCGGGACCGGCGACGTGATCGAGCCGGAAGACGGCATCCTGGCCATCGGCTCGGGCGGCCCCTACGCGCTCGCGGCGGCGCGCGCGTTGCTCCGCTTCTCGACGCTCGACGCGCGTGCGGTCGTGGAGGAATCCATGAAGGTTGCCGGCGGCATCGACATCTATACGAACCTGGAGATCACGCTGGAGGAACTGAAGGGATGATGGACAGCTTGACCCCGCGCCAGATCGTGGAAGAGCTGGACCGCTACGTGATCGGCCAGCGGGACGCCAAGCGCATGGTGGCCATCGCGCTCCGCACCCGGTGGCGGCGCCAGCGACTGCCCGCGCACCTGCGCGACGAGGTCATGCCGAAGAACATCATCATGATCGGGCCGACCGGGGTCGGCAAGACCGAGATTTCGCGCCGCCTCGCCAAGCTCACGCAGGCGCCCTTCATCAAGGTCGAGGCCTCGAAGTTCACGGAGATCGGCTACGTCGGACGGGACTGCGAATCCATGGTCCGCGACCTGATCGAGCAGGCCGTGAACATGGTCAAGGCCGAATACGCCGTGCGCATCCAGAAGAAAGCCGAGGCCCAGGCCGAGGAGCGCCTCCTCGACCTGCTGGTTCCCCCGCCCCCGCCGAGGACGCCGCCCGGCATCTTCGACCAGGCAAGCTTCGAGGCCCACCAGCCGCCGCCGGGCGAGAGCTACGAGGCGACGCGCTCGAAGTTCCGCCTCCTGCTGCGCGAGGGCAAGCTGGACAGCCGCTCAGTCGAGATCGAAGTCAAGGACAAGGCCACGATCCCGATCGGCGTGATCTCCAACGTCGGCGGCATGGAGCAGATCCAGGACCAGCTCCAGGAGATGTTCGGCAGCATGTTCCCCGGCAAGAAGAAGCGCCGCACGGTGAAGGTCCCAGAAGCGCTCGAACTGCTGATCCAGGAGGAGGCCCAGAAGCTGATCGACATGGAGGCCGTCGTCAAAGAGGCAGTTACTAAGACGGAACAGCACGGGATCATCTTCCTGGACGAGATCGACAAGATCGCCGGCCGCGAGCGGACGCTCGGGCCGGATGTCTCCCGCGAGGGCGTCCAGCGCGATCTTCTGCCGATCGTCGAGGGCTCCACCGTCACGACGAAGTACGGACCGGTCAAGACGGACCACATCCTGTTCATCGCCGCCGGGGCGTTTCACGTGGCCAAGCCCTCGGACCTGATCCCGGAACTGCAGGGCCGCTTCCCGATCCGGGTCGAGCTGGAGCCCTTGACGAAGGACGACTTCATCCGCATCCTGACGGAGCCCCAGAACGCCCTGCTCAAGCAGTACACGGCCCTGCTCGATACGGAAGGCATCACGCTGGACTTCACCCGCGATGGCATCGAGGAGATCGCCGTGACCGCTGTGCAGGTCAACGAGCGCTCGGAGAACATCGGCGCCCGCCGGCTCTTCACGATCATGGAACGGTTGCTGGAAGACATCTCCTTCGAGGCGCCGGAGCTGACCGAGAGGAAGCTGACGATCGACGCCCAAGTCGTGCGGAACCGCCTGAAGGACATCATCAAGGACGACGATCTGAGCCGGTACATCTTGTAGGAAGGTCGATGGACGAGCTGATCAAGAAGGCGAACGTGCTGGTGGAGGCCTTGCCCTACATCCGGGCCTTCGCCGGCAAGACCGTCGTGCTGAAGTACGGTGGCAAGGCCATGACCGACCCGGCGCTGAAAGAGGGTTTTGCCACCGACGTCGTGCTCATGAAGTACGTCGGGCTCAACCCGATCGTCGTACACGGCGGCGGGCCGCAGATCGACCAGATGCTCAAGCGGCTGGCGATCGAGCCCAAGTTCCGCCAGGGCGTCCGTGTGACCGACGAAGCCACGATGGAGATCGTCGAGATGGTCCTGGGCGGAACCATCAACAAGGAGATCGCGTCGTTGATCAGCCGGCACGGGGCCAAGTCCGTCGGGTTGAGCGGCAAGGACGGCGGGCTCATCCAAGCCAAACCCTTCACGAAAGCCGACTGGGCCAGGAAGCTCGGGGCGGACCTCGGCGGCTGGGGCGAGGACGAGGACTACGGGCTCGTCGGCGACGTCCAGGCCGTCGACTCGTCCATCTTGAAAAACCTCCAGGCCACCAACGCCATCCCTGTCATCGCCCCGATGGGCGTCGGCACGGACGGGCGCACGTACAACATCAACGCCGACTTGGTCGCCGGCGCAGTCGCCGCGGCGCTTGGCGCCGAGAAGCTCGTCGTCCTCACGGACGTCCGGGGCATCAAGGACGAGGACGGCAAGCTCGTCTCCACCCTGGCCCGCAAGGACGTGGCCCGGATGGTCAAGAAGGGCACGATCAGCGAAGGCATGCTCCCCAAGGTACAGGCGTGCCTGACCGCGCTCGAGGGCGGCGTCAAGAAGACGCACGTGATCGACGGCCGCATGCCGCACGCGATCCTGCTGGAGATCTTCACGGACAAGGGCATCGGGACGGAGATCGTCGCGTAGGGCGTGTCCATGGCAACGGACGTCGTCGTGCAGACCGCCACGGATCAGCGGATCGCGGACCAGATCCGGCGCTACACCGTCCGCCTGGCCGTCTGCTTCATCATCGGCGTCAACGCGCTGTTCCTGCTGGTTCTCTGGGGCAGCGGCGTGGACCTGGACCAGATCTTCGCCGAGCGCGACTTCTTCGATCCGACCCGTGACATCTGCCTCCGCATGGCCTGGTACAAGCCCCTCGACGAGCAGGACCCGGTGCGGCTCTGCAAGGAATGGATCAACCTGGGCGATCCCACCGGCCGCGTCCACAAGTTCAACAAGGACCTCCAGATCGTCAAAGGCACCGACGGCAAGGTGTACGCGAAGGAAGGCGCCGGCGACGGTCGCTTGATCGCAGTCGTGATCATCGTCGTCCTGCTCGTGGCCGGCGGCATATGGCTGCAGCGTCACCTCATCGCCCGCTATCGGGCCCGGCTCGCCGCGGCCGCCGACAAGCACGCGTGAGCGGCCTGCGGCGTTCCCGCACCCTCCACCCCGCTCCTGTCATCCTGGCCCACAGCGGCGCCGGAGCGCGCATCGTGACGCCGGCCCAGCTCGCCTGCCTGGCCGACGCGCTCAGCCGCGGCTACACCGTGTTGCGGCGCGGAGGGCACGCCCTGGACGCGGTGGAAACCGCGACCCGTCTCCTGGAGTCGTCCGGCCTCTTCAACGCCGGTCCCGGTGCGCACCTCCAACTGGACGGCGTCAGACGGATGGACGCCGCCCTCATGGAAGGGCGCATGCTGAAGGCCGGGGCAGTGGCGGGCATCGAGGCAGTGCGGCATCCGATCAGCGCGGCCCGGCTCGTCATGGAGAAGACCGCGCACGTCCTCTTGATCGGTCGTCACGCGACGCGCTTCGCCGGCCACTTCAAGCTTGAACGCCAACCAGCCCCTCGCCACCGGTCGGCGCTGCCGCCCGCGACACGGAACGCAAAGCGCGAAGCTGTCACAGCCACCGGCCCCCAGCGCCGGATGCTCAGGCTGTATCAAAAGATGTTGGGGGAGGAAACTGTTGGGGCGGTCGCATTGGACCGGAGGGGCACCCTCGCAGCGGGCACGTCAACCGGCGGCATCGCGTTCATGCTCCCCGGCCGCGTGGGCGACAGCCCCCTGATCGGCTGCG
>DASQRT010000073.1:0-26148 GCA_035642795.1 Nitrospirales bacterium | reverse complement strand
GGTGGAGCTGGTGCGCCTCGCCACCAAGGAGACTCCCCATGTTGAAGTGGAGCCGTTTCAAGGCCTCCTGGTGGACTTCGTCCGCCAGCGGGGGGCCCATGCGGTGATCCGGGGGCTCCGGGCCGTATCGGACTTCGAGTTCGAGCTGCAGATGGCGCTCATGAACCGCAACCTGGATCAGAGCGTCGAAACCGTCTTCCTCATGCCCAGCCAGGAATACATCTATCTGACGTCGACGATCATCAAGGAAGTGGCCCGGCTCGGCGGCGGCCTCGCCGGCCTGGTGCATCCAGAGATCGCCCGCCGGCTGAGAGAACGTCTGCGGGGCGCCTCCCGATGAAGCTCGCGCAGCGGGTTGGGCGCATCACTCCCTCCCCGACACTCCGCATCACTGCCGAAGCCAAAGCGATGGCCGCCCGGGGCGTGGACGTGATCGACTTCGCCTCCGGCGAGCCGGACTTCGACACGCCGATGCCGGTCAAGGAAGCGGGCATCGCCGCCATCCGCAGCGGCTTCACGAAATACACCGCCGCGGGCGGCATCGACGAACTCAAGCTGGCGGTCATCGAGAAGCTCCGGCGCGACCAGGGCCTCATCTACGACATGTCGCAGGTGCTGATCTCCTGCGGCGCAAAGCACACCCTCTACAACCTAGCGCAGGCCCTGTTCGAGTCTGGCGACGAGGTGATCATCCCGTCTCCCTACTGGGTCTCGTTCCCAGAACAGGTGCTGCTCAACGACGCCACGCCGGTGTTGGTCCCGACGGAGGAGCGGCGCGGCTTTCGCTTGACGGGGGAACTCCTGGCGCGGCACGTGACGCCTCGCACAAAGGCCGTCGTGGTCAATACCCCGTGTAACCCTACCGGCTCGGCCTACGACCGCCGGACGCTCGAAGGCATCGCCGAGATCGCGCTCCGCCACGACCTGCTCATCATCTCGGACGAGATCTACGAGAAGCTGCTCTACGACGGGCTCACGCACGTGAGCATCGCCTCGCTGGGGCCGGAGGTCCAGGCCCGCACCGTCGTGGTGAACGGCGTGTCCAAGGCCTACGCGATGACCGGGTGGCGGATCGGCTACGCCGCGGGGCCGAATGACCTGATCACCGCCATGACGACGGTGCAGAGCCAGAGCACGTCCAACCCCACGTCCATCGCCCAGAAGGCGGCGGTCGCGGCGCTGAACCAGGGCGACGCCTTCATCAAGGAGATGGTCGCGGAGTTCGACCAGCGGCGGCGGGTCATGGTGGAACGGTTGAACAAGATCCCGGGCGTGACCTGCGCGATGCCGAACGGCGCGTTCTACGCCTTCCCGCACGTCGGCCGCCTGATCGGCCGGCGGGGTCCCGAGGGTCCGCTCACCTCCGCAACCGCGCTGGCGGCCTACCTCTTACAAGAGGCCCGGACCGCCATGGTCCCAGGTGAGGCCTTCGGCACCCCAGAGCATGTGCGCTTCTCCTATGCCACGAGCATGAAGAAAATCGTCGAGGGACTGAACCGCATCGAGGAGGCCGTCCGTCGGCTGAAGTGATCGCCCGTGAGCCGGGGCTTGACGGTGGCGGGGACAGGGCTTACAGAAAGCAGCACGATGCCGATATACGAATACGGATGCGAGGCGGGGCACCGCTTTGAAGTCAAGCAGAAGGTGAGTGACCCTCCGCTCACCAAGTGCCAGGTGTGCGCGCTACCTGTGTCCAAGCTCATCTCCGCGCCGGCCATCTCGTTCAAGGGTACCGGCTGGTACGTCACGGACTACTCGAACAAGCTCAAGCAGCCCGCGAAGGAAGAGAAGTCGGACAGCACCACCAACTCACCCTCTACCACCCCCTCGTCATCGCCCGCCGGCTCTTCCGGGTCCGACCCGGGCCCGACTAAACCGTCAGGCTCATCCGATTCCTGACCCTCGGCGGGGAGCCCGTCTTATTTCCTGTTCTTGCCCTTGACCGGCTTGCCTTTACTCTTCAATTTGGCCTGGGCGTCCGCCAGCGAAGCCTGAAGCTGATCCACCCGGGCTTTGAGGTCGGCCTGAGCTCTCGCCATCTGATCAGATTGGGCCTTGCAGTCGTCAGCCGCTTGGGACACATCCGTCACCTTCTTAAGCAAGGCGCTCTTTTCAGTCTCCGCAGCTTTGGCCTTCGCCTCCAGTTCCCCAATCCGCTGTTGCAGAGCCGGTGGCCACCAGTCGCACCCGCTCAACCCGATCAGGCATCCAGCCAGCGCGATCGCTCCGACTACTCGTGCTTTGTCGCTCATTCGTCCCTCCTCTAGTTGACGCCCCGTACGCCAGTCACAGCCGAGACCCCTGCTCTTCGGACACCTCCGGCGGCGCCTCCCGTCCTGCTGGCGCCCCGCGTCCAATCTGAAACTTCTCCAGCCGGTATTGCATCGTCTTGTAGGTCAAGCCCAGCATCTTCGCCGCCTTGGCGATAACCCCGTTGCTCCGCGCCATCGCCGTCTCGAGAAGCTTGCGTTCGAAACCCTCGAGCGAAAAGCCCTCGGCCGGCAGCTCGAAATCGACCTGTGCGAGCAGAGTCACGCGCGATCGCACTTCCGCCGGGAGGTCGCCGACATCGATCCGTTCAGCATCGCACAGCAGGACAGCGCGTTCGATGACGGATTCCAGCTCCCGCACGTTGCCGGGCCACGGGTAATTCATCAGCAGGCGCAACGCCCCGTTCGTCACGCCCTTGACGGTCTTGCCCGATGCGGCGGCGTACTTCTTCAGGAAATGGTCGACCAGCCCCGGAATGTCCGTGGCTCGCTCCCGCAGCGCCGGCACGTGGATCGAGACCACGTTGAGCCGGTAGTAGAGGTCTTCCCGAAAGGTCCCCTGCTTGATGGCTGTCGCCAGCTTGCGGTTCGTCGCCGCCACCACCCGGACGTCCACTTTGATGTCTTCCCTCCCGCCGATCCGGCGAATTTCCTTCTCCTGGAGCACGCGCAGCAATTTCGCCTGGAGGGGGAGGCTCAGGTCGCCGATCTCATCCAGGAACAGGGTGCCTTGGTCAACAGCCTCGAAGAGGCCGATCTGCCGAGCCTGGGCCCCTGTGAAGGCGCCTTTTTCATGCCCGAACAGCTCGCTCTCAATCAGAGTTTCCGGCACGGCCGCGCAGTTGAGCGCCCGGAACGGACGGTGCGCGCGGGGGCTGTGCGCGTGCAGAGCCCGCGCGACGAGCTCCTTGCCGGTGCCGCTCTCGCCCGTGATGAGGACGGTCGCCTGGCTGGGAGCCACCTTCTTGATGATGCGGGACACCTCCTCTATCAGGGGATGGTGACCGATGATGTTCTCGATTCTAAACGTGTCGAGGAGCTGTTGCTGGAGCCGCCGGTTCTCCTTGACGAGGTGCAGTCGTTCGAAGGCGCGCGTGATCGTGATCAGCAGCTCTTCCCGGTCCACCGGCTTGGCGAGGTAATCGAAAGCGCCCTTCTTCATCGCCTGGACCGCGGACCCAATCGTCCCGTAGGCCGTGACGAGGATGACGAGCGCCTCGGGATCGAGCTTCATGAGCTCCTCCAGCAACGCCAGACCGTCGCGCTCGGGCATCGAGAGGTCGGTTAGGACGACGTCCGCCTGGTGGCTCCGGTACACGGAGAGGGCCTGCGAGACATTGGAAGCAGTCTCGACTGTGTACCCCTCGCCTTCCAGGATCACCGTCAGGATATCCCGCTGGGCCTTCTCGTCATCCACGACCAGGACGTGGCCGGCAGTGGTCATGCCGTCACCTCGACGCGTTCTACCGGCAGGCTGATGACCACGTCGGTGCCTTCATTCGGACGGCTACGGACGCTGATCCGACCCCGATGCTCCTCCACGATCTTCTTGGTGATCGCCAGCCCCAGGCCGATCCCCAGCTTCTTGGTCGTGAAATAGGGATTGAAGATGCGGTTGAGGTCTTCCTCGCTGATGCCAGGCCCGGTATCCGAGATGCTGACCTCGACAGTCCCGTTGGGCTCAGGTGCTTGCCCTTCGCTCCTCGCCTCGGTGCAATGCTGGGTGGTGACGCGCAAGCGCCCGCCAGCGGGCATCGCCTGAATGGCGTTCAGTACGACGTTCATGAGGCAGGTTTTGATCTGCACCGGATCGGCTTGCAAACGCGGGATGGGGGTCGCTTCCGACACCTCGATGGCGATCCCATGCTCGACGGCCTTCTGGCGCGCGAGGCCGACCACTTCCCGGATCAGCGCCACCAGGTCCACGTCGCTCTTGTTGAGCGCCAGCGGCTTCCCGACCGTGAGGAAATTCTCGATCATGCCGTTCAAGCGGTGGATCTCGGCCTTGATATTGGACATCAGCGCCAGCACCTCGGCGGTACCTTCGGGCCGTCCGCTCCCCAGCCGGGTCCGGATGTGGTCGATGCTGAGGTTCATAAAGTTCAAGGGATTCCGGATCTCGTGGGCAATGCCGGACGCCAGCTTGCCCACGGCAGACAAGCGTTCGGCCTCCCGGAGGCGTTCTTCCAGCTCCCGGTGCTGGCGGAGCTTTTCCACCATCTCGTTGAAGCTGCGCGTCAGCTCCGCGATCTCATCCTCGCCCTCGACCTCGATGGTCTTGGTGAGATCGCCGGCTGCGACGTGCTTGGCTGCCTTGACCACGTCATGGAGCGGCTGGGTATATTTCCGCGCGAGGTAGAGTGAGACCAAAATGCCGAGCGAAAAGATCATCAACGTGACGGCCATCCGCTTGTACAGCGACGCCTTGGTCGTCTGTGCCACATCGTCCAAGGTGAATGTCACATGGATGTACCCGAGCACCTCGTTGCCGTCCACCAGTGGGGCCGTCACGTTGTATTCGCGCTGCCCCCCTTTGGTCACCGTGCTCTCCATCTTGCGGCCCGACGGTTGCGGCGACCGGGTGCTGACGATGACCTCCTTCTTCTCCACGTCCAGCAGCTTGATCTCTTTGACCCCTTTCTTCCCCAAACGGGCCATTAGTTTCTGAAAAGCGGCTGGGTCCGGCTCGCCGGACAATTGCTCGACACTGACGGCCGTGGCGTTGGAGAGATCATTGATGCTCTCTTCCAACTCCTGAACCAGAGCCTGCTGGGACATGTAAGAGAGGAGGATGGATGCCGCGAGCGACAACACCAGGAGCGCGAGCATCATGATGACCAGCTTGGTGGTCAGATGGAGTCGGTGGAAGAGCTGGTTGTTGAGGGCGCGGAGCGTCGCCAGCATGATCAGGCCGTCCAGGATGGGAGGACCGCGCGCAGCGCGGCCTGCGACACGCACCCCTCGCGAATGAGCCGCGGTGGGCTCACGGTCGTATCCACGACCGTGCTGGGAAGCCCGCCGGGCGTCGGGCCGCCGTTGACGATCAGATCGACGTCGGCCCCGAAGGCGCGCTTCACCTCTTCCGCCGTGGTGGCCGGCGGCTGCCCGGTGCGATTCGCGCTGGTGCCGGTCAGGGGGCCGCCGATTACTTCCAGCACCCGCGGCACGTCTGGATACGCCGAGAGCCGGACTCCGATGGTTCCCATCCCCGCGGTGAGCACCGAGGGCACCACCACCGCGGATCGGAAGACGAGGGTGAGCGGACCCGGCCAGCAGGCCTGCATCAGCCGCTCGGCGGCAGGCGTGATTTCCGAGACCAGAGCCTGCAACTCGTGGCGAGAGCGGATAAGCACGAGGATGGGGCTCGTCTGTGGGGACCGGCTCTTCAGGTCGTACAGACGCTGGACGGCCTGGACATTGAAGGGATCGACGCCCAACCCATAGTAGGTTTCCGTGGGAAACGCGATGACGCCGCCGCCCCGGACGACTTCGCCGGCCTCCTGGAGCAAGGACTCGAAGATGCGATGACTCTGGATGGTCGTTCCCATACGTGCGGCATTATACCATGGCTCGTGGCGTCACCGTTTACTCAGAGAGCGCGCGCCGATATCGGAACGGTAGTGCATGCCATCGAAGCGGATCCGGCGGACGCCTTCATACGCCCGCTCGCGCGCGGCCATGAGGGTGGTCCCGAGGCCGGTGACCCCCAGCACCCGGCCGCCGGCGGTCACGACGCCGCCGGGTGCGCTTGCGGTCCCGGCGTGGAAGACGAGGAGATCGTCTTGTCCTTCCGTTTCTGCAAGGCCGTGAATTGGGATGCCCTTCGTCGGCGAGCCGGGGTAGCCAGGCGCAGCCAGCACCACGCAGACAGCCGCGCGATCGTGCCAGTCGACCGTGAGGCGGTCCAGCCGGTGCTCCGCCACCGCCGTCAGGATCTCCACCAGGTCGGTCTTCAACAGAGGCAACACGACCTGGGCTTCCGGATCACCCAGGCGCGCGTTGAACTCCAATACTTTTGGTTCTCCGCGCACGATCATTAGCCCCGCGTAGAGCGCGCCGTGAAAGGGACTGCCGAGCTGTGAGAGACCTTCGACGATTGGCTCCAGGATCGTGTGCCGGACCCGATCGACGAGCTCGCGGGTGCCGATGGGCGCGGGCGCGTAGGCGCCCATGCCGCCCGTGTTGGGCCCAGTATCGCCGTCCCTCACCCGCTTGTGGTCCTGGGCCGGCGCGAGGGGCACGACGGTCTTGCCGTCCGTGAAGGCCATCACCGTCAGTTCTTCTCCGTCGAGAAACTCCTCGATCACCACCCGCGAACCGGCCTCGCCGAACGCGTTGCGCTCCAGCATGGCACGGACCGCGTCGTGGGCCTCAGCGCGGGTGCTGGCGACGACCACTCCCTTCCCCTGCGCCAGCCCATCGGCTTTGACCACGATCGGCATGTCGCGCTGCTCGAGGTAGTCGAGGGCCGGGCCGACCATCGTGAACGTCTGCGCGTCGGCGGTGGGGATGCACAACCGGACCATCAGGTCTTTGGAGAACGCCTTGCTCGCCTCGATGCGGGCGGCCGCCTTGTGTGGGCCGAAGATGAGCAGCTTGTCCTTGCGGAATTCATCCACGATGCCGGCGGCCAGGGGGGCTTCGGGCCCGATGACCGTCAGGTCGATGCGCTGACCGCGGGCGAAGTCACGCAAGCCGGCCAGATCGTCAGCCGCCAGCGGCACGCACTCGGCGATTCGAGCGATACCCGGATTGCCCGGCGCGCAGTAGAGCTGTGTCACACGGGGACTTTGAGCGACCTTCCAGGCAAGCGCATGCTCCCGCCCGCCTCCGCCGACAACCAGTACTTTCATGGAACGAGAAACCTAGTGACGGAAGTGACGCATGCCCGTGAGCACCATGGCCATCTGGTGCTCGTCCGCGGCCTTGATCACTTCCTCATCGCGGATGGAGCCGCCCGGCTGAATGACGGCCGTGATGCCCGCCTGAGCGGCAGCGTCGATGCCGTCGCGGAACGGGAAGAAGGCGTCCGAGGCCATGACACAGCCTTTCAGCGAGGAGGCCGCCTTCAGGGTCGCCAGCTTCACCGAGTCCACGCGGCTCATCTGCCCCGCGCCGATCCCGACCGTCCGGTCGCGCCGGGCGAACACGATGGCGTTGGACTTGACGTGCTTGCAGACCTTCCAGGCGACGGCGAACGCGGCGTATTCCTCATCGGTGGGCGCCCGCTTCGAGGCCACTTTCAGCGCCCGCACGTCCGCGATCGCGCCGAAGTCCCGGTCCTGCAGGATCAGCCCGCCGACGATCTTCTTGAGATCGAGCAGGTCCGCTCCCGTGCGCACGTCGGTGCGGAGTTCGCCCACCGCCAGCAGGCGCAGGTCCTTCTTGCGCTTCAGCTCGGCCAGGGCGTCCTCGTCGAAGCCGGGCGCCACGACCACTTCCACAAACGTTGCGGTGATCTCCTTGGCGGTGGCGAGGTCCACGTGCGCATTGAACGCGATGACGCCCCCGAAGGCGGAGAGCGGATCGGTCTCGCGCGCCCCGACATAGGCGTCGCGCAACGTGGGCCCGACGGCCGCCCCGCAGGGGTTGTTGTGCTTGACGATGACCGCCACGGGAAGGGGCGCGACCCCGAATTCCTTCACCAACTCCAGCGCGGCATTGGCGTCGAGGAAATTGTTGTAGGACATCTCCTTGCCGTGGAGTTGCCGCGCCTTCGCCACGCCCGGTTCGCTGCTCCCGAAATCGCGGTAGAAGGCGCCCTGCTGGTGCGGGTTCTCGCCGTAGCGGAGGCTCTGCACCTTCTCGAACTGCAGGGTGAGCAGGGACGGGAACCGCACCGGGCCGGGCGCGCCCTGTTGCTCGAGATAGCCGGCGATCATGCCGTCGTACCGGGAGGTGTGGTGAAAGACCTTGCGGGCCAGCTCCCGGCGCATCGCCGGCGACACACCGGCGGCGCGTAACGCCTCTAGCACGGGCCCGTAATCCGCCGGGTCCACTACGACCGTCACGTCCGCGTGGTTTTTAGCGGCCGAGCGCAGCATGGACGGCCCGCCGATGTCGATGTTCTCGATCGCCTCGTCGACTGTGCAGCCCGGCTTGTTGATCGTCGCCTCGAAGGGATACAGGTTGACCACAACGACGTCGATCGGCTCGATCCCGTGACGCTCCATCTCGGCGACATGCCTGAGATCGTGTCGGCGGCCAAGCAGCCCCCCGTGGATCTTGGGATGGAGCGTCTTGACCCGTCCATCCAGAATCTCCGGCGAGCCGGTATAGGCGGCCACGTCGGTGACCGCGACCCCGGCCTCCCGAAGCGTCTTGGCGGTCCCGCCGGTGGAGAGAATCTCGTACCCCAGTTCCTTCAATCCCTTGGCGAATTCGATGATCCCGGACTTGTCCGACACGCTGACCAGCGCCCGCTTCACGCTCGTTTCCCCTTGTTGACTAGCTAAGAGTCTATGCGATTAGCAGGATTGGTGGTATGGCACTCTACATCTTGCCTGCGTCACGCAACGATTCCCGGTAGACACGGTAGAACTGGTCGTTCTCCGCCATGGCCTGGCGGGCGATCCCCCTGATCTTGGACAGTTCCCGTTCCGCAACCACGAAGTTGACACTCTTGGCGAAGGCCATCAGGTTGTCGAAGGTGCGGAACTGGTTGCCGACCAGCCCCACGCACATGTGCCGCCTCAGTGCCATCGTCATCGGTTGGATGGTCTGGAGCACCAGATTGCTCTGCACCGCCCCCCCGTATGCTTCGTGGAGGACCACCAGTTCATAGCGGTTCGCCCGAATCCGCTGGACGGCGTCCTCCGGCGTGAGAGGAATGTGGATGGTGTAGCCCAGTCCGTCGAGGGCGGTCTTCACCGTTGCCCGCTGGGGCGCCGAATCGATGCAGACCAACGCCAGCTTGCGGTCCTCCACGAACTCGTCCTCCTCCGGCGAGGAGGCCAACCCCTCATCCTTGATGTCAGAGGAATCGAACTCCTCCATGGGCTCTTCGGGTTCCTGAGGCGGAGGAGGCTGGGGAGAAGCAGGCCGAGTGATGACGGGCGCTGTCGGCGCGACTCCGGCCCCCGGGGCTCGCGGCTGGTCAGGCATGGTGCTAACCCGGATCTTGGTCTGGCACTTGGGGCAGGTGACCCTGAAGATGGCGTTCTTCGGGACCTTCGCGTCCGGAATCGCGAGCTTGGTCGAACAGGACGTGCAGATGATTTCCATCGGCCTACTTCTTCTTCACCGTTTTGGCGTAGCCGGAGTCCAAGGCCAAGCCTTCAATGTCGGTCGTCTTCTGGCCGCGGGACTGCTTGACCTTGTCGAGACCACGCTGCACGACCGCCTTCCGGGTGGCGTACAGCTCGGCGGTCTCCTGCGTGATCGTTCCCTGCTCATAGGCTTTGATGAGCGCCAGATCGAAGGTCTGCATGCCGAAAGGAACGCTGGCTTCCTGGATCTCGTAGAAGGTCTTCCCTTCGCTCTCGCCCATCAGAACGGATTCGTGGGTCCGGAGATTGTGGCCGAGGATGTCGTGGATGGCGAAGCGTCCCCCTCCCACCTTGGGCAGCAGCCGCTGGCCGACGATCCAGCGGATCGAGTCCGCGAGGCGCTGGCGGATCTGTTTCTCCTCTTCCGGATCGAACAACCCGACGATGCGGTTGATGGTCTGGCCGGCGTCCACCGTGTGCACGGTGCTCAGCACGAGGTGGCCGGTCTCGGACGCCTTCAAGCACAGCTCGGCCGTCTCGCGGTCGCGAATCTCGCCGACGAGGATGACCTTCGGCGCCTGACGGAGCGCGGCGCGAAGGCCGTTGGCGAAGGTGTCGAAGTCGCCGCCCAGCTCCCGCTGGTTGAAGGTCGCCTTGATGTTGGGATGGACGAACTCGACCGGGTCCTCCAGGGTGACGATGTGGATGGACTTGGTCTCGTTGAAGTCCCGCAACAGCGCGGCCAGCGAGGTGGTTTTCCCGGTGCCGGTGGCGCCCGTCACCAGGATCAGGCCGTTCTTCTCCTTGGTCATCTTCCGGAATGCTTCCGGCAGCTTGAGATCGTCGATGCTCGGGATCAGTGTCTCCAGTTTCCGCATGACGACCGCATAGTTTCCCCGTTGGGAGAAGATGTTGACGCGGAACCGGGCCTTCCCGGCCAGAAAGTAGGAGGTGTCGCAGGACCCCTGCTGCAGAAGCATCTGGGTCAGCCGGCGGTTGTTGTGCATGAGATTGAGCGCGAAGATCTCGGTCTGAAAGGGGGTCAGGTTCTCGATGGGCGGGGTGACCTTTACCGAGACCAACTCGCCTGCCGATTCCACCTGCAGCGGGCGGTCCACCGAGAGGTTCAGGTCCGACACGAGGTCATGCGAGTCGAGCATCGCGGCCATCAGCGTATCCATCTGGGCTTTTCTCATGACACCCTCCTTCGCCGGCCAGCTAGGGATTACGAACGCCGGCGCTCACCCGCTCAACTCATCCGGCTGGCTCTTCAGGAACGGCCGGAACTTCGCCTTATCGATACAATTCGAGTAGGCTTCCTCTGCGCTGATCCACTTCTTCTGGAGCACCTCCATGATCGCATCGTCGAGGGTCTGCATCCCGAATTGTTTGCCCACCTGGATGGCCGAGGGAATCTGGAAGGTCTTGTTCTCCCGGATCAGGTTGGCAATGGCCGGCGTGGCCACCATGATCTCCAGCGCCGCGCACCGTCCCTTCTTGTCAACGCGTTTGAGGAGGGTCTGCGCCACAACCAGCTTGAGGCTGGTGGACAAAGCGCTGCGGATCTGTGCCTGTTCCTCGTGCGGGAACACTTCGATGATCCGGTCCACGGTCTTGGCTGCGTTGGTCGTGTGCAACGTACTGAAGACCAAGTGCCCTGTCTCGGCCGCTTCGATCGCCAGTCGGATCGTCTCGAGGTCCCGCATCTCGCCGACGAGGACGATGTCGGGATCCTCTCGGAGCGCACCCCGCAAGGCCGCGGAGAAGGAGCGGGTGTGCGTCCCTACCTCACGGTGGTTCACCAGACAGCCTTGGCTCTGGTGCACGAACTCGATCGGGTCCTCGATGGTGATGACGTGGTCTTTGCGGTGCTTGTTGGCGTGGTCGATCATCGCGGCCAGCGAAGTGGACTTGCCGCTGCCCGTCGGCCCTGTGACCAGGATCAGTCCCTTGTTCAGCAGGGCGGCTCGTTTCAGGAGGGGCGGAAGCCCCAGATCGTCCGCCGTGCTCACCTTGGTGGGGATCTGCCGGAACACTGCCCCACAGCCATACTTCTGGTTGAAGAAATTGCATCGAAAGCGCGCCACGCCCGGAATCTCGTACCCGAAGTCGACGTCGCCGGTCTCTTCGTACTGTTTGATCTTGAGCTCGGGAGCGATCTCGTAGAGCATGGCCTTCAGCTCGTCGTCCTCCAATACCTTGTACTTGACCCTCTCCATATCCCCATGAAGACGGAGAATCGGCTGCTGTCCGGACACTAAGTGGAGGTCCGAGGCACCCTGGTCGAACATCAATTTAAAGAACGCGTCTATCTTCGCCATCCCCTCGACCTCCCAAGCTTATCCTGACGCATGCGCCACGAGGCTGCCACGCAGGCGGCAAACGTAGCATAACCTTAAATGCGAATCAACCGCCGGGTTTCATTGACAAAGGGGGTGGAGAGGCCTAGGCTGCCCTCTATGGCCGACCTTTTTGACTTTTCCACGTCCATCCTGTGCGAGTCCTGCACGCTCCCCATCCCGATCAAGCCAGACTCCAAGGTCCATATGGTCCGGCTTGACGAAGGACCGGCCATCTTCCCGATCTGCCCAACCTGCGGCCGACTCCAGCGCCCCCGGTTCATCAGGGACGGCAAGCTCTACCTGGTCAACCTCAGCGACGAGCAAATGGCCACGCTCCAGACGCTGTTCAATCTGAATCTCTAACGGCCCAAACCTCCGCACGCTTGGATTGACTTCGTCGGATGGCGCCGCTAGAATGAGCCGGCGTTTGTCAGAGACGCCGAGACCATAAGGAACCCTGCGTGGCGTCCCAGTTCGTCCACCTCCACGTTCACACCCAGTACAGTCTGCTCGACGGGGCCAATCAGATCGACGCCCTGGTGCAGGAAGCCAAGGGCTTCGGCATGCCGGCCCTAGCCGTCACGGACCACGGAAACCTCTTCGGCGCCATCGAGTTTTACCAGAAGGCCACCGCCGCCGGCATCAAGCCGATCATCGGCTGCGAGGCCTACCTCGCTCCGAAGAGCCGGTTCGATCGGGAAGGGCAGTTCGCCCACAACGAGTACTACCACTTGATCCTGCTGGCCGCGAACCGGACCGGCTACCAGAATCTCCTCAAGCTCGCTAGCAAAGCGTACCTGGAAGGGTTCTACTACAAGCCGCGGGTGGACAAGGAGTTGCTCATCGAGCACCATGAAGGCCTCATCGCACTCTCTGGGTGCCTGAGCGGCGAGGTCTCCTACCTCATCGGACAGGGCCGCCTGGAAGACGCGCTGCGCACCGCCGCCGAGTATCGGGACATCTTCGGGTCCGACCACTACTTCCTGGAAGTCCAGGAAAACGGCGTGCCCGAGCAGCAGATCGCAAACAACGGGTTGCGGGAGATCCATAAGCGCCTCGGCATCCCGCTGGTGGCTACCAACGACTGCCACTATCTGAAGAAGGCCGATGCCAAGGTCCATGACATTTTGCTCTGCCTGCAGACCGGCAAGACGGTGACCGATCCGAACCGGATGCGCTTTCAGACCGACCAGCTCTATGTGAAGTCCACGGAAGAGATGCTGGCCGCGTTCCACGAGTGGCCCGAGGCGGTCTGGAACACGGCCCGCGTCGCGGAGATGTGTGCGCTCACCTTTACGTTCGGCAAGTCCTACCTCCCACACTACAAGGTGCCGGAGGGGGAGACGCTGGAGAGCTACCTCGACCGGCTCGCCCAGAAGGGGCTGGCGGAGCGGTTGCGCGAGCGGGCGTCGGGCCTCCCTGAAGCGCAGTACCGGCAGCGCCTGCGGGACGAGCTGACCGTGATCACCTCGATGGGGTTTGCGGGCTACTTCTTGATCGTCTGGGACATCATCGCCTTCGCTCGCTCGCTGGGCATCCCCGTGGGACCCGGGCGCGGCTCCAGTGCCGGCAGTCTGGTCGCCTACGCCCTACACATCACCGACCTGGACCCGCTCGTGTATGGCCTGCTGTTCGAGCGCTTCCTGAATCCCGAGCGCATCTCCCTTCCCGACATCGACATGGACTTCTGCATGGACCGTCGCCAGGAAGTTATCAACTACGTGGTCGAGAAGTATGGCAAGGACCACGTCTGCCAGATCATTACGTTTGGCACGATGAAGGCGAAGGCCGCGATCCGCGACGTGGGCCGCGTGATGGAAATGCCCTACGCGGAGGTGGACCGTATCGCCAAGCTTGTCCCCGATCAGCTCAACATCACCCTGGACGAAGCCCTGGAGGCCGAGCCGCGCCTCAGCGAACTGGTGGAAATCGACCCGAAAGTCCGCGAGGTCTTCGAGACGGCGCGCGCGCTGGAGAAGTCCCCGCGCCACGCCTCCACCCATGCCGCCGGCGTCGTCATCTCGCAGGACTCCCTGACGGCCCACGTGCCCCTCTACAAAGGCTCCAAAGAGACTGACGAAATCGTGACCCAGTATCCGATGGGGGATGTCGAGAAGGTCGGGTTGGTGAAGTTCGACCTGCTGGGGCTCAAAACCCTGACGATGATCGCCCATGCCGAGCGGCTCATCAATGCCAATCGGCAAGCCGAGCCGCCGTTCTCCGTCGCCGATCTACCCCTCGATGACCTGCAGACATTCGCGTTGCTGTCGTCAGGGAAGACCATGGGCATCTTCCAGTTGGAGAGCGCGGGCATGCGCGATCTACTCACCGGACTCCGTCCCGACCGCTTCGAGGACATCATCGCCATCATCGCCCTGTACCGGCCCGGTCCCATGGACCTGATCCCCGACTTCATCAGGCGCAAGCAGGGGAAGATCCCGATCACCTTCGAGGTGCCGGTCTTGGAGGAGATCCTGAAGGAGACCTACGGGGTGATCGTCTACCAGGAACAGGTCATGGCGATCGCGAACAAGATCGCCGGCTTCTCCATGGGCCAGGCGGACCTCATGCGGCGCGCCATGGGCAAGAAGAAACCGGAGGAGATGGTCAAGCTCCGGACGCAGTTCATCGAGGGCGCAAAGAAGCGGAAGATCACGGAGAAGAAGGCGGAGAAGCTCTTCGAGCTGATCCAGAAGTTTGCCGGCTACGGGTTCAACAAGTCGCACGCCGCGGCCTACGCGCTGGTCACCTACCAGACGGCCTATTTGAAAGCGCACTCCCCCACCGAGTTCATGGCGGCTCTGCTCACCAGCGAAATGGGCAACACCGACAAGGTGGTGCGCTATATCAACGAGTGCCGCGACCTCGGGATCAAGGTGCTCCCGCCGGACGTGAACGAGAGCGACAAGGACTTTACGGTCACGCAGGAGGGCATCCGGTTCGGGCTCGCGGCCATCAAGAACGTGGGCGAAGGCGCGATTGAAGCGATCCTCGAGGCGCGGAAGGCTCAAGGCCCCTATGTGTCGTTCTTCGATTTCTGCCACCGGGTGGACATCCGCAAGCTCAACAAGCGCGCGCTGGAATGTCTCATCAAGGCCGGCGCCTTCGATTCGACCGGCGCGCGCCGCGCCCAGCTCGCCGCCGTCCTGGACCGGACCGTGGATCAGGCCATGGCCGCCCAGCAGGCGGAGTCCCGCGGACAGACGAGCATCTTCGCCGCCTTCGAGTCAGCGGACGGCCAGGGCGGGCGGCGCGGCACGCTGCCGTTCGACGAGAGCCTGCCCGACGTGCCGGAATGGGACAAAGACCAACTGCTCAAGTATGAAAAGGAACTGATCGGGTTTTACATCACAAGCCATCCCCTCGCCCGCTACGCCGAGGCCATGAGCCGCTTCTCCACCGCCAGCACCGACGCGTTGAGCGAGGTCGCGGACGCCAAGGAGGTCAAGCTCTGCGGGATCATCGCCACCGTCCGCCAGACCATGACCAAGAAAGGCGACCGCATGGCCTATCTGACGCTGGAGGACCTGCACGGCACCGTCGAGGTGATCGTGTTCCCAGACCTCTACAAGACCGCGTCCGCCCTCATCATCCCCGAATCGGTGGTGCAGGTGACGGGGACTCTGGACCGGGGCGACAAGGCGACCCGCATCAAGGCGACCAAGCTCGCGGGCCTTGCCGACCTCCAGGCGCAAAGCGTTTCGTGCGTCTCGATCCACGTCACCACGCGGGATGCGTCGGCCGAGACGCTGCGCCAGCTCCGGGACGTGCTCCACCACCATGCCGGTCCTTGCCCGGTCTATCTCACGCTCACGATCCCCGACCACTCCGAATCCGTGATCGCGGTCGGCCAGGACCTGCGCGTCCTGCCGAGCGCTCAGCTCGTCGGCGACGTCGAAGCCCTCATCGGCAAGGGCACGATATCACTCGAATAGCGAGCGGCTGCATGCGTGAATACTTAAACTTCGAGAAACCCATCGCCGAGATCGAGGAGAAGATCGAAAAGCTGACCGCCGCGGGCCAGAGTCGGCCCGGCGTGCAGGACGATCTCCGCAAGCTCCGCGAGAAACTCTACAAGCTCCAGGCGGAGATCTACGCCGGCCTCACACCTTGGCAGCGCACGCAGGTCGCCCGGCATCCGCAGCGGCCGTCCACGCTCGACTACATCGGGCGGATCTGCGACAGCTTCCTGGAACTGCACGGCGACCGCCTGTACGGCGACGACCAGGCTATCGTGGCGGGACTCGCCCGCCTGAATGGGCGATCCGTCGTCGTGATCGGACCGCAAAAGGGCAAGACGCTGAAAGAGCGAGTCCAGCGGAACTTCGGGATGCCCAACCCTGAAGGGTATCGCAAGGCGCTTCGCCTGATGCGCCTGGCCGAGCGATTCAGCAAGCCGGTCATCACCTTCATCGACACGCCCGGCGCCTATCCCGGCATCGGCGCCGAGGAGCGCGGCCAGTCCGAAGCCATCGCCAGAAATTTGTTGGTGATGTCCTCACTCAAGGTCCCGATCGTGTCCGTTGTCCTTGGAGAAGGTGGTAGCGGCGGGGCCCTCGCGATCGGCGTGGGCGACCGTCTGCTGATGCTTCAGCATGCGGTCTATTCGGTCATCTCGCCCGAGGGCTGTGCGGCAATCCTATGGAACGACCCGCAGAAGGCGCAGGACGCGGCGGAGGCGCTCAAGATGACCGCCGAGGACTTGCTGCGCCTGGGCATGATCGATGAGATCATTCCCGAGCCGCCCGGCGGGGCCCACCGCGACCCGACGGCCATCTGCGACGCCGTGAAGAAGGCGGTCGAGGCCCACCTCAGCGAGCTGCTCGAGCCCCCGCTCGACGAGCTCCTCCAGCGGCGCTTTAAGAAGTACCGGCGCATAGGGGTGCTGGGCGGCGAGTAGTGGACTGGCCTGTTGAACGCACCGCCATAGCCGCGCAGGGCCGTGCGGAGGGCGTGCTGTCGGATGTGAACTTCGGGGAAGTCCTGCCGTTCGTCGCCAAGCCGCTGGTCAAGGACTATCTCGCACGGTATCTCGGCCCGATCCTGGGCAGCCAGTTTGCGGGCCTCCCGCGCACCGACCCGCTGGTCCGGGACCTCAATCCAATCGCCTTCGTCGCCGGCCGGTCCTACATGGACCTGTCGGTGTATCTGAACATGCCTGCGGTGCGCTACCACCTCGAGAGCCTGGAAGCCGTCGATCATGTCAAGGGGAAGGCCGTGATTGCGCTCGTACGAACTGGACGGTTGCGCCCCGTCCCGATTCCACTGTGGGCGCGCGTGCGCCTCCACCTTGCCTATGTCCGGATGAGCCTGCGATCGCTGGGCTGGCTCCTCCGACGCCGGACGCCAGTGAAGCTACTCGCCGCCTATGCCAGGAGGACAGACCGTCTGCGCGAGCTGGCTCGGCGCCCAGTAGAACAGGAGTCGCCCGCGACGCTGCTCGCCGAGATGGAGGAGTGGCTCGAGCACGAAGACGACCCGACCAGGGAGGGTCTCCGACACCTGGGTGTTGCGATGTTCCTCCACACGGCCATTCAGCGGCTCTGTGCGGGGCGCGTTTCCTTCTCGCTGCTGGCCGACCTGGGAAAAGGCATCCCCAACAATCCCACCACCGTCATCTCTTTGGACTTGTGGGCCTTGGCCCAGGAGGCTCGCACCTTGGCCGATCTCTTTGAGCAGACCCCTGCCGACAAACTGGCGCCAGTCCTCCAGACAACAGAGACAGGACGCCGCTGGTGGAACCTCTTCGAAGGATTCCTCGGGCGGCATGGCCACCGCGGAGAAGCGGAACTGGACCTGTCGACGCCACGCTGGGCGGAGGACCCCACGTTCTTATTGCAGGCCGTCGCCAATTACCTGCGGCACCCCAGCAGTGTCCCGACGCCGCCCGAGATGCTGTCCCAGGGCATCCGCCGCCGCAAAGAAGCGGCAGCGGCGATTCGGTCCATCCTGCCCAGGCCCCTGCAATGGATATTCAGCTGGCTCTACGAGCGGTACGTCCTGTGGCTCCCGTTTCGAGAAGCCGCCAAGTACGTCTGGTTGATCGGGTTTGCCCACGCTCGACGGGTCTACCGCGAACTCGGACGCCGGCTCGCCGTGGCCGGACATCTCAAAACAGCCGACGATGTCTTCTGGCTCCGCCTCGGGGAGCTCATCCGGTGGGCCGAATCCGGCACGGTCACCTGGAGCCAGCCTCAGATGGAATCCCGCGCGCGCGAGTGGCAGACCTGGACGACGCTGCGCCCGCCCTCGCTGGTGGTCGGTACCCGGGGCATCGAACAACCCGACGAGGCGCGCCCTGCGACGACCAGCGCGGCGACGCTCTTGCGCGGGACGCCGGTCTCCTCCGGGGAAGCCGAAGGTATGGCCCGGGTGATCACGGACCCACACCAGGCCGACCTGCGCCCGGGCGAGATCCTGGTCACCCGCTACACCGATCCCGCCTGGACGCCGCTATTCTTCACGGCCGGGGCCTTGATCACCGAGATCGGCGGCGTGCTGAGCCACGGGGCCGTCATTGCCCGTGAGATCGGGTTGCCGGCGATTGTTGGTGTTGAAGGCGCGACCTGTCGCATTACCACCGGCCGGCGGGTGAAGGTCAACGCGCACCACGGGACGGTGGAATTGCTATAACCCGGATGATGCATGGATGCCGTAGCGAGGCAGCTGAGACCGAAGCCCGCCGGAGCTTCTCGCAAGTGAGGGCGACGCAGGCGTACTCACAGTAGTACGTCGAGGAGAACGAACGAGAAAAGCACCGCCGGGCGAGAGAATCGACTGCCGCAGTAGGTAGCCATGCATCACCCGGGTTACACTTGCCGACTCGCGGAAACCGCGGTACACTAGAACTCTAGTGAGGAGGAGCTCATGTCGCCGGTCGGCGTTCCTCTCCTTGTCGCGTTTCTCTCTACAATCCTCCTCCCTTTTTCTGCCACAGCCGAACCGGAGCTTTGGATCTGCAAACGGGCCGACGGCTCGACGATGTTCACGAACCAGGCCCCGACCCAGGCCGGGTGCAGCACCTACAGCGTCCGTTCCGAGCTGGGTTATCTCAAACGCGCCGCGGAACCACCGGCGGTCAAGCAGGAAGCGCCTACGCTGCCTGAGCCGAAGGTGCAGGCTCAGACCGCGCCCCCGCCCATCACCATCAACATCGTGATCAGTTCCCCGCCTCCAACGCCTCCGCCGATTCAAACTCTGGCCCCGGTCGGGGAGATCTCGTTCGAGACCTACCGGATGCTGTCGGTGGGCATGACCGAAGCGGAAGTGCTGGGGCGCGCCGGGCTGCCCCAAACGACGAACATCGGCAGCGCCTACTCGTTCGGCTCGCCCTATCCGTTCTGGCCCATCTTCGGCGCGAACCGGTTCGTGTACTCAAGCGGCGACTGGATCGTCGAGCTCACGTTCGGCGGCGGCCGCGTCCTCTCGATCAATCAAACACGCCTCAGACCGTGACTCTATTCAACTACCAGTAAACTTCTCCCCCTGGAAACAGAACGGCCTCCGAAGGCTGTCCTCCGGAGGCCGTTCACTCATCGTCGCTGTGGGTGTGGGAGGGGCGCTTTTAGCGGGGCCCTCTCCCAATCGATATGAGCGGGCGTACGTGTGGGCTTACGCCCTGTGAGACGACTTGGCGTGGACTGGTCGTCCGGGTCTGAACCCGGAGGGCCGTCCCGGCCTGTCGTCCCTCTGGCCACTGCCGCGCGGGCTGTGTGCGTGGGGCACGGGATGCGCGGGAGGCCTGCTGCCGGCTGCGAGAGGAACCGGTTGGCCCAGCAGCTTCTCGATAGCCCGCAATTGCACGTGATCATCCGCCGTGACGAAGCTTGTGGCCCGGCCGCTTGCCTTCACGCGGGCGGTGCGCCCGATCCGATGGATGTAATCTTCCGGCGTGTTCGGCAGGTCGTAGTTGACGACGTGCCCGATGTTGGCCACGTCGATGCCGCGGGCCGCAATGTCCGTCGCCACGAGCACCCGGAAGGTCCCACGACGAAATCCCTCCAAGGCCGCCCGCCGCTGCGACAGACTCCGATCGCCATGAATGGTCGCCACCCTGTGGCCGGCGTTGCTGAGCGCCCGCCCCAACCGATCGGCGCCATGTTTCGTGCGCGTGAAGACAAGGACCGAATCACGGTCCGCATCGAGCATCGAGAGCAAGAGCTTGGTCTTGTCCTCCCGCGTCGTATGGTGCAGGGCCTGCTCGGCCCGCTCGGCGGGAGCCGCCGACCGGCCGATCGTCACCCGTACGGGATCCTTAACGCTGGCTCGTGCGAGATCGGCCACGTCGGTCGGGATCGTCGCGGAGAAAAGCAGCGTCTGCCGCTCCTCCGGGAGCGCCTCCAGGATCTGGTTGATCTGGGGTGCGAATCCCATATCCAGCATGCGGTCCGCTTCGTCCAGCACCAGGATCTGCATCTTCATCAGATTGATGGTCCCGTTCCACATGTGGTCCAGGAGCCGTCCCGGCGTCGCCACGATAATGTCCGGGCGCTGGCGTAGCCCTCTGAGCTGGGCGTTCATGTCGGCGCCGCCCACGATCGTCGTCGCGTAGATGCGCCGGTTGTGTCCCAGTTTGGTTATCGTTTCCTGGATCTGGATGGCCAGCTCCCTGGTGGGAGCCAGGATCAACCCGCGGGGAAAGCCTTCCGACTTTCCCGCCAGGCGCTCGACCATCGGAATCACGAAGGCCGCGGTCTTACCCGTGCCAGTCTGCGCGCAGCCAAGCACGTCGCGGCCGGCCAGCCCGGGCGGAATGGCCTGGGCCTGGATGGGCGTAGGCTCGGTGAATCCCGCCCTGGCGATGTCGCTCAAGAGGGCCTCGGACAAACCGAGATTGTTGAAACTGCTTTGAACAGTCGTCTGCACAGAACTATCCTTTCGATGTGGATCGCATTGTCACGGATTCAGAAAACTGAGGGGAGTCAGGATCGGGTGGGAAACTGCTCCAAACAGGACCTGAGCGCGATGCGATCGCGGGTCCGGAGTATGGTTACCGCCACCGCCGCCGGACCGTCTCGGCGATGACTGAACGACACTATACTGGACAAAACCCTAATTGTCAAATACAAATTTGCCTGGGCGGGTCCTGTCACCGCATTACTCGGACGTGCTCACGTGGCTTCCCGGTCGCAGCCCCGCTGACTCCGGTGTGCCGCGCTCCGCTCTGCCCGGGTCCCATGCGGTGCCACCCGCCAAGACTCCTTACTTTACTACGTTCCCGCGCGGTGGCACCTAAAGCAGTCCTGGCGCTTCGGATGCCGCTCTTTGAGCGGTCGCTCCCCGCCCTGGACGTGGCAGGCCAGACAGTCTTTCTCGATCTTGAGCCCGCGGTGTTTAGAATCAGGCGGGACCGGCGGGTTGTTGTCCTTGGGGGAGGGCAGCAACGTGATGAAGATGATGACGGCCAGCGCCAACCCGGTGGCGATGACGTCGGATTTCTGGAGGCGGAACCTCATTCATAGGCCTCTCGCAGCAACTCGGCAATGTGCCGCACCTCCACTTCTCCGCGCAGACCGTTCTTGAGCTGGATCATGCAGGCCGGGCACGAGGTCGCCACGACCTGCGCGCCGCTGTCGCGGATCGCCGCGCGCTTGCGCTCGAAGATCTTCTGCGAGGTCGCGTAGTCCTTCACGATGAAGGTCCCCGCTCCGCCGGCGCAGCGATCGGCATCCCGCATCTCGACGTACTGCACGCCTGGGAGGCGCTTCAGCAAATCACGCGGCGGCTTGCTCACCCCGGCCGCCCGCAGATGGCACGACGAGTGATAGGTGACCGTCTTCGGGCAGGGCTTGGTCGGCGCAGCCTTCAGGCCCTCACCCGCGAGGAACTCGGAGATATGGCGAACCTTGCCCGCGACCGCCTCGGCCCATTGCCGCTCCTCGCCCTGGAACCACTTGGGGTAATCCTTCAGGCTCAGCGTGCAGGACGCGCAGCCGGTCACGATCGTGTCAAACCGGCTCAGCGACTCGACATTGAACCGGGCGTAGGCCTTCACGCGATCCACATGACCGTACGTCTCGATCGGTGTGCCCGAGCACTTCTGCCGAGGCAGGACTGGCTCGATGCCGTTCTTCCTCAGCACAGCGATCACGGCGTCCCCCACCCCGTCCTGGAAGTAGTTGGCCGCGCACCCGTGGAAGTAGGCGACCGGCCCGCGGTGTCCTTGCTCTTCCGTCAACTCGGCGTGTCGCTCCCGCAGCAGCCTGGACGCCAGCCGCGGCAACACCATGTCCGCTGGTAGCTTCGCCGTCGGGGCAAGGAGCCGCAGCAGCGGACCGAACGCCCGCTCAATAACCCGACGCGGCAACGGACGGTCCCATAGCCCCTGCGTCCACCCCGTGAGCTTGATGAACGGCTCAAAGAGCCACGACGTCCCCTGCCAGGCGAAGATGATCCCAGCTAACTTGTTGGGATGTTCAGCCCGCCGTTGCAAGATGAGGTCTGACACATCCACGCCGGCAGGACAAATCGTCCGGCAGGACTTGCAGTTGACGCAGGCCTCCGCGACCCGCTTGGAGTTCAAGTACTCGTACCCCGGGGCCGTCACGATCTCGAACCAGCCCCGCGAGCTCATATCCTCCGACTGGAAGACGTCGTAGACCGGGCAGACCGAGTTGCACTTGCCGCAGGTCGCGCAGGGTTTGGACAGCCGCACGTAGTCAATGTGTTCGGTGAAGGGGGTGGTGCTGATCTTGACGCCGGGGTTCAGGACGCTGCGGGGATCGAAGGCCGCCTTGACCTGCTTGAAGAGCGCGTAGAGCTCCTCGCCGAAATACTTGGGCACGAACTCCGCCCGCACGCGCCCGTCCCCGTGCTCACCGCAGATGGAGCCGCCGAACCGCGTGACGACCGTCTGGTGGATCTCATGATAGCCCGCGACCATCGACTCGAAATCGTGCTTGTCGCTGACGTCCAGCAGGGGCACGATGTGGGCGTTGCCGTTGCCAATGTGGCCGAAGATGGCGACATTCACGTCCTGCCGCTTGAAGAACGTGGAAAGATATGAGACCAGTTCCGTGATCCGGTCGGCCGGCACGACGACATCGTCCACGTAGTTGATAGGCTTCTTTTTCGCGTCATAGCGGTAGAGCGTCGGGTAGAGCGCATTGCGGGCCTTCCAGAGCTGCTCCTGGTGCTCTTTCTCCACCGCCACGGTCGGCTCATCGCAAAGGCGGTACTTCCGACAGATGGCCTTGACCCGATCGAGGATCACGGCGATGGACAAGTCGAGCGTGCCGTCGAACTCGGCCAGCAAGGTTGCCGCCGCATCAGCCGGCACGCCGTGCGCCGCGCGCCCGATCAGATTGAGCGTGTTGGCATCCATCACTTCCAGCGCCATCGGGGTCAGGGGTAGGAGGTCGAAGACCGCCTGGCCTACGTCCTCCAGGTACCGGAAATGGATGAGTGCGGTCGCCGTCGCCGTCGGCTTCTCGACGAGCTTGAGTGTCGCCTCGCTGATGACACCCAGCGTACCCTCGCTCCCCACGAAGAGCTTCGGCAGGTCCAGGATGCCCTGATCCAGGCCGTCCACAAGCCCGAACAGGTTATAGCCGGTGCTGTTTTTGGAGACCTTCGGCTTCTTGCTACGGATAAGGTCGGCGCGCTTGCGAACGATGGCGATGGTTTCTCCGAGCGCCGGATAGTTCTTAAGCAGCGCGTTGGTCGCCGGATCGCCGTCTGCCAGAGCCTCGGCCGTCAGCCAAGCGCCGGTGTCCAGGTGCATGCGGATGGCGTGGACGTTGTCCTTGACCGAACCGTACCGAAGCGTGTGCGGCCCGGCGGAATTGTTCGAGAGCATGCCGCCTAGCTTGCACATGTCGCGGCTAGAGGGATCGGGCCCGAACATGAGGCCGTGCGGCTCGAGCTTCTTGTTGAACTCGTTCAGATTCAGGCCCGGCTGGACCCGTACCCACCGCTCCTCGGCGTTCAACTCGAGGATGCGATTCATTCTTCCGCAGTCGAGGATGATCCCCTCCCCGACCGCCGAGCCGGTGAGGTTCGTGCCCGCGGCTCGTGGGGTGATCGGCACGCCGGCGGACACTGCGTAGGCCACCGTCGCAGCGATGTCATCCTCGGTCTCAGCCGTCACGACGGCCTTGGGCACGACCTTGTAGATGCTGGCGTCGACCGAGTAGGCCGTAATGGTTGGGAAGTCGTCCTTGACCTTGTCGGCGCCGAGCTTCCGCCGCAGGTCGTTGCCGATGGCGCGGGTCTTTTCAGGAAGGATCAGTGTGGGCGCCTCGCTCATTCAAGACGCTTGCTTCCTAGCGTGCGCCTCCAGCGCTAGTTCGACGATTTGCTCCTCGGAGAGGCCAAGGGCATAATAGTGCCGGTAATGGTTCTCGATGGCCTCGGGATAGCCCTTCTCAGGCAGCATCTCCTCGCGCAGCGTCTTCACGCGGTCGAGGACCTGCTTGACGAGATCTGGGCTTATTTCCACTCCGCGTTCTCGTAGGGTCTTGGTGCGTTTAGCCAAGACGGACTCGACGGCAGCGGCCCCGCTGTGCTTGCCGAACACGAAGCGTTGCTCGCCCCCGACCGTTTCCTCAGCGATGAACTGGTAGATGGCGGGATGGATCGCGATGGCGGCCGTATGGATGCCGGATTCGTGCTTGAAGACACCCTCACCCACGATCGGCTCGTGTGGCTGGAGGGGGATGCCCGAATACACCTCGACCTTGCGGCGCAGCTCGGTCAAGAGGTCGTAGCGGAAGCTTGGGAGTTCGACGCCGTAGAGCATCTTCAAGATCATGACGACTTCATGCAGCGGGCAGTTGCCGGCCCGTTCGCCGATGCCGTTGGCCGTCACGCCCATATACAAGGCTCCATGACTGATGGCCCGCACGGTGTTGATCGCTCCCAGGCCGAAGTCGTTGTGAAAGTGCGCCGTCATGGGGACGGGACCGAGCACCTTGACCAGCCGCGGAATGTAATGGTCTACCCCTTCGGGTGTGAACACCCCGCAGGTGTCCGAAAAGCACATCCGCGTGCCGCCGGCCGCCACGCAGGCCTTGGCCCAGACCTCGCCATACGCGACGTCAGACCGCGACGCGTCCTCGGCGGCGAACTCCACGCGCGAGAACCCGCGCTCCCTGGCGTAGCGGATGGCGCCGGTGATCAGGTCCAGGTTCTGCTCCCGGTAGTAATCTACCGGCCGCGCCAGCCACTGGTCTTCCGGTTGGCCGGCCCGGCGTAGGAGCGTCTTGCCCAGCTTGTACTTGAGGTGCAGGTCCGACAAGGTCGAGAGCACCAAGACGCTCACGTCGTCCGGCTTGGCACCGACGGCCGTGACGGTGTCCACGACCGCATCGATGTCTTCCTTGAGGCTCCGGCACATGGCCAGCACCTCAATGTCCTGACGGATCTCACCCTGCCGCTGCGCCTGCACGATCAGTTGCAAGGCCTTCCGGTCGGATTCGGAGACCGCTGGGAAGGCCGGGTCAATGACATGGACGCCGATAGTCGAAAGCAGCTTGGCCAGTTCCATCTTCTGCTCGGGTGAGAAGGCCACGCCAGGCATCTGCTCCCCATCCCGCAACGTGTCGTCGTAGATGCGGATCTTCGCGGGGTCGGGGAACTTCAGATGCCGGGTGAAGTGCGTGGGAGGGGTTGCCAGTTGATTGAGGGGTTCTTTCAGGTCCATAGGCACTCCGGTGAGAGGTGGTGGCTAATTAGAATTGTAGCGAGTTTCTCCTGCGCGTTCCACAACCAAGCTATTTGACGGTCCCGGCCATCTCGAAGACGGGCAGGTACATGATGATGACGACGGCGCCTACGACCAGGCCCATGATCAACAGCAGCACCGGCTCGATCCAGGTCGTGAGCTGGCTGAGTCGCTGGTCCAGATCGCCTTCGTAGAGTTCAGCGACATCCCGCAGCATCGCGTCCAGCGAGCCGGTCTCCTCGCCCACCGCCATCATCTCCAAGGCCATGCGGGGGAACACCTTCACCCTTTCCAAGGCCGCTGAGAGCATGGTCCCCTCTCGCACTCGCTCGGTGGCCGTGGCCAGCCCAGCCGCCAGAAACCGGTTGGTCAAAGCCCCACGAACCGTTTGGAGCGCGCTCACCAGCGGCGTTCCGCCAGCCAGCACGGTGGCCAAGGTCCGCGCGAACTGAATGGTCTGGTGCTTGACGAGCACGTCGCCGATGAGCGGAAGGGTCAATGTAGTGCGGTCCCAGAGCGCTCGGCCGGTATCGGTGTGGACCCACCACCTGAACGCAAGGACCAACGCCACGATCGCCAGGCCAATCCAGACCAGATGCGACTGAATCGCCTCGACGAGGGTGATCAGCGCCCTCGTGGCTTCCGGCACATTCGTCCCGGCCTCC
>DASQRT010000072.1:0-2128 GCA_035642795.1 Nitrospirales bacterium | reverse complement strand
GCGTCCTGTTCGGGGTTTCTCTATGCGTTGTCGATCGGGGATCATTTGATCCGGCTGGGCCAAGCTCGTCGGGTCCTGGTCGCGGCGGCAGAAGTGAAGTCGCGCTTCCTCAACTATAAGGAGCCCGGCACGGCGATCCTCTTCGGGGACGGGGCAGGGGCAGCGATCCTGGCGCCGGGCGACGGGCGCCACGGGGTCTTGTCGGTCACGTTGCGGTCGGATGGCTCTTATGCGGAGTTGATCCAGATCCGAGCGGGCGGCTCTCATCTGCCTCCGTCTGAGAAGACAGTGGCCGAAGGACTCCATGCGATCCACATGCGGGGGCCTAGCCTGTTTCGCGTGGCGGTGCGCCGTCTGGAGATGGTCGTCACGGAGACCTTGAAGGAACATGGGGTCACCGTTCCCGACATCCGCTGCTTCATCTTTCATCAGGCCAACGGGCGGCTGCTGGAGAAGGTGAGGGAGCGGCTTGGTATCGAGTCGTCGCGCACGTTCAGTCTGATTGAACGGTACGGGAATACCTCCTCCTCTTCGCTCCCGCTGACGCTGGATGCGGCCGTGCGGGCCGGCAAGGTGCAGACGGGCGATCTCGTCTGCCTGGCCACGATCGGGGGCGGGCTTACCTGGGGCACCGCCCTTATCCGGTGGTAGCGGGTTCCTTAATGGGGGCGGGCTCGCTTGCCTTTTCGGCAGCTTTCTCGCTTGGCTTCTCTGGGGCTTTGTCGCTGGCTTTCTCTGCAGCCTTTTCGGCCAGTTTTTCGGCGGCTTTCTCGGCGGCCTTCTCCACGGCCTTGCTCGCGCGCTTGGAACGTCCCTCCTTCAGCACCGGCAGGATGCGGGCGCGCAGGGCTTCCTGAATTTCCTCCGGCTGGCGCCGGGCATCTACCACCTGGAACCCGAACTCTTCAGCGATCTTGTCGAACTCCTCGATGATGAGTCCCTGGTATTTCTTGAAACTATCGTAGAGGTCCGCGCCCATCCGCATGTCCATGCCAGATTCCCAGTAGTTCATGCCTTTGGATTCGATGACCCGCAATGCCAGGGTGTCCACGTCGATCCGCAGGTAGCAGACGAGATCGGGCACGATCGCGAAGCCGAAGACGTCGCGGATCCACTGGCGGTCGCAACCCCGGACGACATTGCGGACGAAAGCGGTGTAAATGTACCGGTCGGCCAGCACCACGAAGCCAGAGCGCAAGGCCGGGATGATCTGGTGCTCCAGACGATCGGCGAAGTCCGTGGCATAGAGCAGGCTGTAGCTCCAAGGGTCCAGGATGTTGCCCTGCTTGGCACTCGCGATGGTCTTGGACATGAGCTCCGAGCGGGTCCAGCCGGTGGTGAGGACTCCGTAGCCCTGCACCTCTAGCCATTCCTGGAGGGATTCGATGTGGGTTGAGCGTCCGACGCCGTCGGGACCCTCAAGCGCTATCAGCTTCCCCTTGAGCCCTTTCAGACTCAGGTAGGGTAAACCTTCGCCAAAATAGCTTTTCTCGTTTTGCATGGGTTCCCCGCTTCGGGTTGTACGTCGCCAGAGCTTTCGTAACGATGTCGCGGACTTGTTCCTGCTGCTCGTCGATTTCGAGCGTCGCATCCATGACGGTCAGATCAAATTCCTCCACGATCTTGTCGTACTCATTCAGCACCCGTGACTGGAAGATCTTGAAGCTCTCCACTAGGTTCGTGCTGAGTCCCAGGTCCATCCCGGCCTCGTAGTACTCCAACTCCGCGCGTGTTCCTTCAAGGAGGCGCGATAGTGAGACCTCGATCGGAACCCTGAAATAGAAGGCAAGATCGGGCTTAACGGCGAAGCTGTAGAGACGGCGCACCCAGCTGTGCGAGACGCCACGTACGGCGTCTCTCGCGAAGGCCGTGTACATATACCGGTCCGCCAAGACGATCATGCCAGCCTTGAGCGGGGGCAGGATCTGGTGATACAGACGGTTGGCGAAATCGGTCGCGTGCAAGAGGCTGAACGTCAGCGGCGTCAGGACTTTCGTCTTCTTCCCCCGCCGGGTGGTCTCCTTGACGAGTTCGGAGGAGTTCCACTCGGTGAAAAAGATGTTGTACCCCATGGACTCGAGCCACTTGCGGAGCAGGCTGAGCTGAGTGCTCTTGCCCGAGCCGTCGA
>DASQRT010000071.1:0-3790 GCA_035642795.1 Nitrospirales bacterium | reverse complement strand
CCTCCCAAGGGAACAACGTATTTACCTACGTCCTGCTGTGCGGTAAGATGCGTGCGTTCACTGTGGCTGTCATGTGGAGGAACAGATGAAGTTTGGCTTTCAGATCAATCTTGACGTGCTGGAGCGGCCGTGCATCGTCGTGGGCGGCGGCGATGAAGCGACAGAGAAGACCAACCGGCTCCTGGACGCCGGCGCCAGGGTAACGGTCATCAGCCCCACGCTGTCCGACGAACTCAAGGTCTTCGCGGCCTCGGCGAAAATCCTACATCGGGGCCGGCGCTTCAAAGCCTCCGACGTGGACGGAGGGATCTGGCTCGTGATCAACACGGAGTGAACCGACGAGGTCCTGAGCCGTGATCTCTACAATCTGGCCAAGCAGAAGGGTTTCCTGCTCTGCTCCACCGACCAGCCGGAATACTCCACATTCACGCTGCCGGCTATCGTGGCACGGGGACCGCTCCGGATCGCGGTCAGCACGAGCGGCGTGTCACCCGCCCTGGCCAAACGGTTGCGCGAGGACCTCGAGCCCCTGTTCGACGAGCGTTTCGAAGTGTTTTTGGAATGGCTGGATGCGTACCGTGCGCATCTCATGGCGACCGAGCCGCATATTGAAAAGAGACAGCAATTACTGCGAGATGCTGTATCAAAAGTAAAGCTCCACGCGAGGATTGAGTTTCCCAAGGTCGAGAAGAAGGTCGAGGAGAAGAAAGGAGCGTAGGGGATGGTGCTCCTGGAGTTCAGCATGTCGCCCCTGGGCAAGGGGGAGAGCGTCGGCAAGTACGTGGCCCGGTCTCTGGAGATCGTGGACAGGAGCGGGGTGGAATACCGTCTCAACCCGATGGGGACGGTGCTGGAAGGCGACTGGGACGACGTGTTCGGAGTCGTGAAGCAGTGCTTCGAGCGGATGCGGAAGGACTGCAACCGCATCTCGTGTTCGATCAAGGTGGACTACCGCAAGGGGGCCAAGGGGCGCCTGCACGCCAAGGTTGCGAGCGTGGAGCAACGCCTAGGACGCAAGCTCAAGACTTAGAACACGGAGAACTTGAAGTACTTGGTCGGATTCTTCTTGACGTCTGCCAGCAGTGTCTCCATCTCGGTCAACACCTTATCGGCCCGTTGATAAAGCTGGTCCTGGGTGACCAGCTTGCCGAGGGTGCCATCGCCCCGCTCGATCTTTCCGACCAAGGCTTCGCTTTTCGTGGTGATGCCCTCCAAGCGCTGATACAACGACGGGTCGCGTGCCAGCCTTCCCAGGCTGCCGTTGGGTTGGTTGAGCAAAGCGGCCACCTTCTGCAATTCATCCACGGCGGCGGCGGCCCGGTCATAGAACGCCCGGTCCATGACCAATTGGCCCAGCGTCCCTTCCCCGTGTTCGATCTTGGCGATCAGTTGGGAGGTCTTGTCGGAGATCGCTTCCGCCTTGCGGAGGAGCTCCATCGTGTGGTCGTAGAGGGCCGTGTCGGTCACGAGCTTACCCGCGGTGCCTTTGCCTTCTTTCAAGCTGACGAGAATCGTCTGGAGGTCCTTGAGTCCGCGGTTCACGTTCTCCAGAGTGGACGTCGCACTGTCGGCCAGGCCGGTGATGTCGCTCTCGGCTTGCCCGGTGAGGATCGCGCCATCCTGGAGGGGTGGTTCCTTGGGAGTCCCGGGGAGGAGTTCCAGATATTTGTCGCCGAGCAGCCCCATCGGCCGGATCAGCACGGCAGCGTCGCGGCGCAGGAGCGGGCGAATGTCGTCGTTGACGGTGAAGGTGAGCGACACCTTGCCGCTGCTACTGTCGATGGCGATGCGGATGATGTTGCCCGTGTCCACTCCGTTGAGGCGGACGGGCGCCCCGACCTTGATGCCGTGACTGTCTGCCACCAGGGCTCGGAAGGTCGCGCGCCGACCGAAGAGGCCCATGCCCTCGTTGAGGTTCATGATGGTGACCAGGATCCCGACGACGGCGGCGAGGATGACCAGGCCGACCTTGAGCTGCAACCAATGCACCTGCGCGTGGGACCTCATGCCGAACTCTCCTCGTCCGTGGTCGACGCGACCACACGAATCCCGCCGTCCTTATCCGGGAAGCATCCCGGCGTCGCCAGGACCTCATGCGGGCGGAGGAAGGTCCGGATGCGCGGGTCGTCCGCGGTTTTCAGCATGTCCACGGTTCCATCGAAGAGTTTTTCGCCACGGTGGATCATGATCAGCCGGTCCGCGACGCGATAGGCCGTTTCGAGGTCGTGCGTCACCACCACCTGCGTGAGGCGTTCCTCTTTCTGGAGCCTGCAGATCAGCTCATTGATCAGGTGGGTGTTGATCGGGTCCAGTCCCGCCGTCGGTTCATCATAGAGGATCAGCTCCGGACTGCAGGCCAGGGCGCGCGCGATCGCAACCCGCTTTTTCATGCCGCCGCTGAGTTCGGCCGGCATCTTCTCGAGCGTGTCTTCCAATCCGACGAAACACAATGACTCGGTGATCTTCCGTTCGATGGCGTCGTCCGGAAGGGCCTGCTCCTCGTAGAGGCGATAGCCCACGTTCTCGCGGACGGTGAGCGAATCGAACAACGCAGACCCTTGGAAGACCATCGCCATGCGGGCGCGGAGCGGAACCATGTCCCGTTCGGGACGCCCGACGATTTCCTGTCCGTCGATGCGGATGGAGCCGGAGTCTGGGCGGAGCAAGCCCAGGATCAGGCGCAGCACGGTCGTCTTGCCGCCGCCGCTGCCCCCCAGGATCACTACCGTGTGTCCGGAAGGAATCTCCAGAGTGAAATCCTTGAGGACCGGTCGGCCGTGAAACTTCATGCACACGTTGGTGAACCGGATCACGGGCGCTTCAACCGAGGAAGACGAACAGCTTGGTCATGAAGAAGTCGGTCATCAGGATCAGGATCGAGGAGGTGACCATCGCTTGGGTCGTCGACTGGCCGACCCCCACAGTCCCGCCGGTCGTGTTGAGGCCGGCGTAGCAGCCGACCATGCAGATGATGAAGCCGAAGACGGACGGTTTGATGAGACCGTAAATCAGGTCATGGAGGCGCAAGGCCTCAAACGCCCACGTCCAATAGAAATAGGGGTCGATGCTCAAGTAGAAGTTGGCGATCAGGAACCCGCCGAGCAGCGCGATCCCGTTTGTGATGACGGTCAGCACGGGGACCATGATCACTGAGGCCACCAGTCGCGGGGTGACCAGTTTCTTGATGGGGTCCGTCCCTTCGGCCCTGAGCGCGTCGATCTGCTCAGTGACTTGCATGGACGCCAGCTCAGAGGCGATGCCGGAACCGACCCGTCCGGCGATCATGAGGGCGGCGAGCACCGGACCGAGTTCCCGTACGACGGATGTGCTGATCAGGCGGGAGATGTACTGGACCGCGCCGTACGGCTCGAGCTGGATGGACCCCTGCAGGGCCAGTACCATGCCGGTGAAAATCCCCGTCAGGACGACGATGAAAAGAGAGCCCACCCCGATCTGGTCCATATGGTAGAGCGTATCCCGAAGGTACCAGGGGCGCCTGAACGCGCCAGCGAACGCGGCGGCGCAGAGCTGGGCAAATTCTTGGACTGTTAAAACGTAGCCTTTGAGCGTGTCGTCGAGACGGATGACTGACGAGTTCATTCGCGGCCCCTTTCAGGGAAATGACGAACGTGACGATACCATACCGGTTTTATCCGGACCTGGCAAGATGGGCGTGGGGATCAGTCTTCCAGATAGACGCGCGTGAGGCGGGGGCTGATCTGGCAGAGGACTTCGTAGCTGATGGTGTCTTGCCAGCCGGCCAAGTCGTCCGCCATGATCGCAGCGGCGC
>DASQRT010000070.1:0-3133 GCA_035642795.1 Nitrospirales bacterium | reverse complement strand
CCCGCCTGCCGCAGGGCCACCACCTCGGCATGGGGCCCGCCGGCGCGCCGGTGATACCCCACGCCGACAACGCGGCCCTGTCGCACGACGACCGCGCCCACCGGTGGATTCGGGCTTGTCTGGCCCGCGCCCCGCCAGGCTAGCGCGAGGGCCTGCGCCATGAACCGCTCGTCTTGTGAATGGGTCAACGGGTCCGTCGGTGGGTCGCCGTCCGTGCCCGTCGAACCGGTCTCCGCGAAGCATGGCGACCAGCTTTCGTTTCACCTGAGGCCTTGATGGTGGCCTGGGCCGCGGCAAGCCTCGCGATCGGCACCCGGTACGGCGAGCAACTGACATAGTCGAGGCCGAGGGTGTGACAGAAGGCGATGGACGCGGGATCGCCGCCGTGCTCGCCGCAGATTCCCAGCTTGAGGTCAGGTCGCACCGACCGACCACGCTCGATTGCCAGCTTCATGAGTCCCCCGACGCCTTCTTGGTCGAGCGTCGCAAAGGGATCGGAATCGAGGATGTTCTCAGGCGTCGCGCTAAGCCGGAGGCCGCAGGCCCGACATTGCATGGTCTTTTGATCCACCTCGCGGCTGAGGCACCGCGGGCAGCGGTCGCGCCGGTTCATGTAGAAGTCGGTGAATTTCGCGGCATCGTCGCGGGAGAAACCGAACGTCGTCTGAGTGAGATCGTTCGTGCCGAAGGAGAAGAAGTCCGCCTCGAGCGCGATCTTGTCGGCGATGACCGTCGCGCGCGGGAGCTCGATCATCGTCCCGACGAGATAGGGAAACTTCGTCTGGTAGCGACGCATGGTGTCGGCGGCCACTTCCTGGACCAGCTCCTTCTGGGCTTTCATCTCGGCGGCCAGCCCGACCAGCGGGATCATGATCTCAGGCACCACCTTGATACCTTCCCGGGTCACCTCGCAGGCTGCTTCCATGATGGCTTGGACCTGCATCCGGGTGATCTCCGGCATCGTGATGCCAAGCCGGCAGCCCCGGAGTCCCAGCATCGGGTTGAACTCGTGCAGTTCTTCGATGCGCGCCAGCAGTTTCTGCTTCTCGGCGATGCTCCCCGGGTCGGCCCGGTTCAACTCCATGCGGGCGATTTCCACCATCAGCTCCTCGCGCTTGGGCAGGAATTCGTGCAGCGGGGGGTCCAGCAGACGGATGGTGACCGGATAGCCCTTCATGGCGCGGTACAGGCCGATGAAATCGCTCTTCTGGAGCGGCAGCAGCTTGGCCAGCTCGCGCTCGCGGTCTTCCCGGGTCTTGGCCAGGATCATCTGCTGCATGATCGAGACGCGGTCCTCCGCGAAGAACATGTGCTCGGTCCGGCAGAGCCCGATGCCTGCCGCCCCGAAGCCGCGCGCGATGATCGCCTGCTCCGGGATGTCGGCATTGGCCCGCACGCCGAGCGTCCGGAACTCGTCGGCCCATTTCAGCAAGGTAGAAAAGTACCGGTACTTCTCGGACTCCTCCAGTTTGAGGTGGCCCTGGATGACCTGGATGATCTCGGACTCGACGACTGGAATCTCGCCCGCATACACGGCGCCCGTGAAGCCGTTGATGGACAGCGCATCCCCTTCCTTTAGCGTGCGCGAGCCGAAGCGCACGACTCCATCGGCCCCAACGTCCAGCGCTTCGCACCCCGCCACGCACACCTTGCCCATTTGTCGCGCGACGACAGCTGCGTGGGAGGTCATGCCTCCCTTCGCCGTCAGGAAGCCCACCGACGCATTCATGCCATGGATGTCGTCGGGGCTGGTCTCGCGGCGAACGAGGATCGCGCGCTCGCCCCGCTCCTTCATCTCCACCGCGCGCTCCGGCGTGAGCGCGATCTTGCCGGCCGCGGCGCCCGGCCCAGCGGGCAGGCCTTTCCCTACCGGCTGGTGCTTGCCTTCTTGTTTCGGATCAAAGATGGGATAGAGGTACTGCGCGAGCTGCTCCGGCCCGACGCGCATCACCGCCTCGCGCTTGGTGATCACGCCCTCATTGACCAGGTCCACCGCAATCCGTACGGCCGCGATCCCCGTGCGCTTGCCGACCCGGGTCTGGAGCATGTACAGCTTACCCTCTTGAATCGTGAACTCGAGGTCGAGCATGTCGCGGTAGTGGCGCTCGAGCTTCTTATAGGTCTTCATGAGGTCCTGGTAGGCTTGCGGGAGCGGCTTGGCCAGGGCTTGGACCGGAAGCGGCGTGCGGATGCCGGCGACTACGTCCTCTCCCTGAGCATTCAGCAGGCACTCGCCAAAAAAGTTCGGGAGCCCCGTGGCGGGGTCCCGCGTGAAGGCCACGCCGGTTCCACTTGTCTCCCCTAAGTTGCCAAACACCATCGCCACCACATTCACCGCCGTACCCCAGGTGTCTGGAATGTCGTAGAGCCGCCGGTAGGTAATCGCTCGAGCTCCGTACCAGGAATTGAACACGGCGTTGATCCCCATCTTGAGCTGGTCGTAGGGGTCCTCCGGAAAATCGCGCCTGGTCTCCTCCTTCACGATCTTTTTGTAGCGCACGACCAGGTCCTTGAGGGCCGCTGCGCTCAGGTCCGTGTCGTGGACCGCGCCCGTCTCGGCCTTCTTCTCTTTCAGGACCTCCTCGAACCGCTCGCGCTTGAGGTCCATCACGACCGTCGAGAACATCGCGATGAACCGCCGGTAGGCGTCGTAGGCAAACCGCTCGTTGTTCGTCTTGCGGATGAGCCCCTGGACCGTCCGGTCGTTGAGCCCCAGATTGAGCACGGTATCCATCATGCCGGGCATGGAGGCGCGCGCGCCCGATCTGACCGAGACCAGCAGGGGGTTCGACGGATCGCCGAACTTCGACCCCATGGCCGATTCCAGGCGTTTCATGTACCGCAAGACTTCCTCCCAGAGCCCCGGAGGACACTTCCTCTTGTTCTTGAAGTAGGCCACGCACGCTTCGGTGCTGATTGTGAAACCTGCCGGGACAGGCACGCCCAGGCTGGTCATCTCCGCCAGGCCGGCGCCCTTGCCGCCCAGCAGGTCCTTCATATCCCCTCGCCCCTCGGCTTTCCCGTTGCCGAAGAAGTAGACGTATTTCTTAGTGGCCACGAGTCCCTCGTATAAAGTCTAAATTAATAGTTGAATTATATACATATAACCGATTTAAACCTTGCATTATTTCAA
>DASQRT010000069.1:0-11601 GCA_035642795.1 Nitrospirales bacterium | reverse complement strand
TGCGGAAAAAACTTCAAAAAGCCCGCCGAAATCAGTCACTGCCGAGCCGGCCGAACCCCAGCCCCCGTTTTCACGGGATCTTGCCGAGGCTTTCAAAAAAGCCGAGGAAGCCCTTGCCAAGCCGCCTGTCACGAAGCCGCTTCCTCCAGCCCAGCCTCCGGCGCCCCAGTCGCGGACGAGCGAGGAGATCAGGAAACTGCTCAATACGTTGCCGCCGCCGACGCCTGCGAAGCCGGACGACGCCACGCCGGCCACGAAGGAGCTAGCCCCAGCCGTCGCCCGCGCTCCTCAGGGGACGGCTGCAGTGGTCCGCCCTGCCGCTGTGGAGCGCTGCCCGCCCAAGGCGCGGGCGTATTGCCCGCTGCTTGAAGCGGCGATCAATCGGGTCTGGAACGCGGACACCAACCCAGCCGTCCGGCATGTGCTCGAGAGCGCCGGCGACTCCACCGCTACGATGCGGATCGTCATTCAACCGAATGGCGAGATCCGGGACATCGCCCTGTACAAATCTTCGGGGAACGACGCGTATGACCGTGCGGTCCAAAGCGTGTTGCTGGAGCTCCAGCGTGTCCCCCCGCTTCCGGACGAGATGAAGGGAGAGCCGTTTGTGGCGGTCACCAGTTTCACGTACACCAAGTAGCAGGACTCGTGAGCCCCTATGGCACGTCGTTGTCAACATTCCGCGGTACCCCGACCAGTTGGCCTGCTGGCGTTGCTGATGGCGCTGGCGGGCTTGGCCGTGTTCGCGGTGGCGACAGGAGCGGTCGAGGTGTTCATCGATGCCACCCGCGGAGCGATCCAGAAGATCCCGATTGCGGTCTACAGTTTTAAGAGCGCGATTCCTGTGCCGGGGCAGCCTCCGGCGGACGTGCTGAAAGCCGATCTCCGCCGGTCGCTCCTCTTCGATGTCGCCGACCTGGAGCGTCTCGGCATCAGGGCGGAGGTGAACTCCCAGCCCGGGCCCGAGGCCCTTCAAAAGGCTGGCGAAGCGGGGATGGCAGTGCAGGTCTGGGGTACCCTGGTGCCGCGGGGGAGCCAGATCGTCATGGATGGGACCCTCTTCGAGTCCTCCCACGGGGAAGTCGGACGCAAACGTTACGTTGGATCCCCCGGGGTGGTGCGGCACATGGCCCATCGCTTGGCTGACGAGATCGTCTTCCACTACACTGGTGAACAAGGGATTGCCCGCAGTCAGATTGCATTCGTGTCGGAGAGAGACGGCGCCAAGGAGCTCTTCGTGATGGATTACGACGGGTACAACCCGAGGCGGTTGACCTTCGATGCGTCTTTAAATCTGGCGCCTGCGTGGTCGCCAGATAGGCGGCGCCTGGCGTTCGTGACGTATCGCAAAGGGGATGATCCTCAGATTGAGGAGTTGGATCTCATCACCGGCGCCAGACGGACGCTCGTCGCGCTCCCGGGTTTGAACATCACCCCGGAGTGGTCGCCCAGCGGGGAAGAGTTGGCGTTCGCGACCACCAAGGACGGAAATTCGGAGATCTACAAGGTGGACAAGTACGGCAGGCGGTTCGAACGGCTGACGGACCATTTGGCCGCGGACCTCGCGCCGACGTGGTCGCCAACGGGCCGCGAGATCGCCTTCACTTCAGACCGGGGGGGCACGCCGCAGATCTACCTTATGAGCGCGGACGGCACGAACGTCCGAGCCTTGACCTATCGGGACCAACATGGCAGTTATAATACGTCAGCCGTCTGGTCGCCCAAGGGGAATTGGATCGCGTATGTGTGCCGCGACGAACGGAGGATTCTCAAGATCTGCCTGATCAGTCCCGATGGCCAGCAGTGGCGGCAGTTGACGACCGGCAGCAGCAACGACGAGTCGCCCTCATGGTCGGCTGACGGGCGGCACGTCGCGTTCAGTTCCACTCGCAATGAGAGGCGGGACATCTATATGATAGGCGCCGATGGCACCGGCCTGGAACGATTGACGACCAGTGGGGTGTTCAACGATGATCCTGCGTGGTCGGGGTCGTGAGCCATCCGTGTCCAGTGGGTGCCGCCTGGACGTCATCCCGGGGTTTGTGAGATCAAAGCCGATGTACAAAAGGAGAACATGCGAATGAGAAGTCTGACAGGACATTCGAGACACGTGATGGTGGCGGTGATGATCGCGCTGGTTGGAATCTTGGCTCTGGGCGGCTGCTCCAAGAAAAACGTGATGGCGACCACGGAAGGCACGGGCAAGGCTCAGGAGGGAGGACCGAGCGGGTCCGGCGGATCGATGGGTGAGGGAGGCAGCGCGCCCTTGCAGGGTTTCTCCAAGAGCCCATCGGAGGAATCGGTGAAGGCCCCGACGCCGCCGGTGGTGGCCAAAGCCGATACTGCAGAGATTGCGGCACGCCAGGCGCGGGAAGCGGCGAAGCGTCAACTCGCGGACATCTATTTTGCGTTCGATAAGTGGGCCCTATCTAGCGAGGGGATGAAAAACCTGGCGCAGAACTCCGAGTTCCTCAAGCAGAATCCGAAGGTCAAGCTCCTCATCGAGGGCCACTGCGACGAACGCGGCAGCCGGGAGTACAATATGGTCTTGGGTGAGAAACGGGCTCAGGAGACACGGCGGTACCTGGAGTCGCTGGGCGTGAAGAACCCGGTCACGGTGACTAGTTATGGCAAAGAGCGTCTCGTGTGCACCGAGCACGACGAGTCCTGCTATTGGAAGAATCGTCGGGCGCACCTGGTATTGGAGGGCGAGAAATGAGAAGCATAACAGCCCGGTTGAGTTGCAGCGCGCTGGCCTTAGGACTGATCTTCGCCCTGTCCGCCTGCGCGACGAAGGAGACAAGCAGCAGAACGACCCAAGAGACGATCGGCAAAGCAGAGCAGGCACCTTCGCCCCCCTTGCAGGGGTTTTCGAAAACTCCCTCGGAGGAGGTGGTCCAGGCGCCCCCGCCGACCATAACGGCCAAGGCCGATCAAGCCGAGATCGTGACGCGCCAGGCGCAGGAGTCCTTGAAGCGGGCACTCGGAAATGTCTATTTTGAGTTCGATCGCTGGGCGCTGAGCAACGAGGGGAAGAAAAATCTGGCCGAGAGCGCGACGGCGCTGAAGCAGAACCCCTCGGTGAAGATCCTCATCGAGGGCCACTGCGATGAACGGGGCACTGTGGAATACAATCTCGTGTTGGGCGAGAAACGGGCGCAAGAGACCCGACGTTACCTGCTGGCCCTGGGGGTCAAGAACCCTGTGGGCGTCACGAGTTACGGCAAGGAGCGCCCGGTATGCACCGCGCATGACGAGTCCTGTTACTGGAAGAACCGCCGGGCGCACTTGGCGGTTAAAGAGCAAGGGAAATGAACGCTCACTACGCACGGGTCGTGTGTGGCCTCCTGGCTCTCGGCCTGGGATGGCTCCTGGCTGCCTGTGCGACGCAGGCAGATCTCCGTTCTACTTCCCGGGATCTCCTGGGCAAGAATGAAGAGCTCCGCAATGAGCTAAAGGAAGCCCGACAACGCAGCGCCGAGTTGGAGACCAGCCTCCGCGCTATCAAGGGTCAGGACCTCTCTCAGATCCTCGGGCAATTGGAGACTCAACGCCGGGACATCGAAACTCTCCAGAGCGGACTGGACGACCAAAAGGCCCAGGTCTATGCCCTGAATCAGAAGCTGGCGACCCAATTGACGCGCTTACAGGAAGACCTCGCGGCGGTCGAGAAGAAGCTGTTGGTAGCCGAGAAGGTCCGAGAGATCGTGACTACGCTGTCAACCCAGGTGGATCAACAGGCCGGGACCTTGGGCAAGCTGGAGGAGGCGATCAAACAGGAGGACCTCCAGACGCGGGCGCTCTCGGCGGAGGTCAATCGGTTCCAGGGTGTGCTTGCTCAATTTGATAAGGTCCTCCGAGCGCTGAACGACAAGGCGACCGACGTCGAGCGGCGGGTCTCCGAGTTGGCCGGCCGGCTAGAGGTGAAAGTCGGAACCCTGGCGACCCAACAAAGGGACCAGGCAGTCAAACTGGACGCGCTGGAGAAAACTCTCGCAGCCGCGGTGGCCACGGTCAACGAGACCTCGCGCGGGCTCGGCGAGTTGAAGCGGGTCATGGAGGAATCGGTGGGCAAACAGGCCATGGGGGGCGAAGTTCAGGAGGCAATCGTGCCGGCGGGCCCCGGGTTGTCAGCGAAGGACCCGTCCACTGGGACCTCGCGGGCGGCGCCAGCGCCAACGCTGAGCGACAAAGAAGCCTATGATCGGGCCCAGCAGCACTATGGGCAAGGGCGCTACGACGTGGCGCTCACGTCGTTCCGGTTGTTCCTCTCCCAGTATCCGGACTCGCCGCTGGTTTCCAACGCCCACTTCTGGATAGGCGAGTGCTACGTCCGGGCGCGCGACTACGAGCGCGGCCTCGAGGAATACGAGCACGTCATCAAGAGTTATCCCAAGAGCGTAAAGGCGGCGCCGGCGCTCTATCGCAAAGCCATGGCCTTCCTGGAGCTGAACAACAAGGAGGCCGCCAAGTCAGCCCTCCGGCAACTGATCGCGGACTATCCCAAGTCCCAGGACTCTCAACGGGCAAAAGCCAAGCTGGCCTCCCTCAAATGAGACGAGCTATCCTTCTATCTCTCAGTCTGATCTTGGGTGGGTGCGTGCCGACGGCGGATTTCGTGGAGCTGCGCGACGAGGTCCGCCAGATCCAAGACGAGAAACGGAAGCTCAAGGAGACCGAGGCAGAGCTACGCAAGCGTCTGGAGGAAGCGGATCGCCTCCAGAAGTCGGGCGACGTGACGCAGAAGCTGGACGTGTTGGAGGCCAAGATCGAGAGCCTCAAGATCAGGCAGCAGGGCTTCGACCAGAAACTGGGCGAGCTGCTCCGGCGCATGGATGAGCCCACTCGCCGGGAGGAGGAGCCTGCCCCGCCTCAGGCAAAGGCTCCGGCGCCGGGCGCCAAGCCCGACGACGTTGCCGGAGCCAAGCCCAAGGCGGGCGGGCTCGACGTGCCACTCGCCGCGCTCACGCCCACAGGCGCTTACAATCAAGCCTACAACGATTACCTCAAGGGCAACTACGACCTGGCAGTCGCGGGCTTCGAGGAGTTCCTCCGGAAATTTCCCGACACCAGCTTGACATCACACGCACAGTACTGGATCGGCGAGGCCTACTTCAACAAGAGGGGTTACCTCCAAGCGATCGAGGCATACGAGCGGGTCATCGCCAACTATCCCAAGAGCGACAAGGTTCCTGCCGCGTTGGCGAAGGCGGGCGTCGCCTATGCCGAACTGGGCAACCTCGTCAAGGCGCGCGGTCTGCTCAAGCGCGTGGTGGACGAGTACCCGCAGTCAGCCGAGGCCGCTCTGGCCAGGCGGCGGCTCGCCGAGCTCCGATGACACCTAGGATCGCGGTCCTCCCGGGCGACGTCATCAACAAGATCGCCGCCGGCGAGGTCGTCGAGCGGCCCGCCTCCGTCGTAAAGGAACTGGTGGAGAACGCCATCGACGCCGGGGCCACTCGCGTGTCGGTGGACGTCGAGCAGGCAGGGCGGCGCTCCATCAGGGTGACGGACGACGGGCAAGGCATGACGCCGGAAGAGGCCACGCTCGCGTTCCAGCGCCACGCCACCAGCAAGATCCGCACTGAGGCCGACCTCTCCACCATCCAATCCATGGGCTTTCGCGGCGAAGCCCTGCCCAGCATCGCGGCGGTGTCCAAGGTGCGGCTCGTCACCGTCGCGACTGGCGCCTCGGTGGGCACGGAGATCCGGCTCGAGGGCGGCGCGTTGCAAAAGCAGCGGGAGACGGCGACGGCTCCCGGCACCATGGTCGAAGTGACTGACCTGTTCTTCAACACCCCCGCCCGCAAGAAGTTTCTCAAGAGCCCCGCCACGGAATTTGGGCATGTCTGCCAGGCGATGCAGCGGCAGGCACTCGCGTTTCCGGAGATCCACTTCCGGTTGACGCACAACGGCCATGCGGTGGCGGATTATCCCGTGGTTCCTACTCTGCGGGATCGCGTGCAGCAGGTGTACGGCGTGGAACTGGTGGACGGCTGCGTGGATCTCCAGGAGGAAGCCGGCCGGTTTCGCCTGGAAGGGCTCTGCACCCGCCCGCTCGAGACGGCGCTCAGTCGGATGCCCCAGGATTTGTTCGTGAACCGCCGCTGGGTGAAGAACGCCACGATCGTACACGCCCTCTACGAAGGCTACGGGACGTACCTGGCCAGGGGACACCAGCCCCGCTTCGTCCTGTCGCTTTGGGTGGATCCGAGGCAGGTGGACGTGAACGTCCACCCGACGAAGCGCGAAGTGCGCTTCGCGGATCAAGATCAGGTGCATGAGTGGGTCCGCTCGCGTATCCAGGCCTCGGTGAAACCCGCGCCCGTCGCCTCCCGGACGACCGTGGGGTCGGGTTGGTCGCCGTTGGAGAAAAGCGACCGCCCGATTGCAACGGACGGCTCCCGCTATGTGCCCGAGTATGCCGGCCTGGCGCCGGACACACTGGCCGGACGACAACCGCGCCTGGCGGGGGTGGCGGAGCCGGGGCAGGTGTATCTCCCGACGGTGGACCAGGAGGAAGTATGGCCGCTGGGGCAGATCGCCAACCGGTACCTGGTGGCCCAGGTCGGCGATGAGGTCCAGATCGTGGACCAGCACACTGCGCACGAGCGGGTGCTGTTCGAGCGCCTACAGCGGCAGTTCGAAGCTGGCCAGATCGCCTCTCAGCGTGCGCTCCTGCCCCAGGTCGTGGAACTATCCGCCGCTGAAGCCGTCTCGGTCCGCGCGCATCTTGAGGACCTGGGCCTCCTCGGGTTCGAGGTCGAGGAGTTCGGTCAAGGCAGCTTCGTCGTGCGGGCCATGCCGGCGCTCTTCGGCCAAGGCGACCAGAAAGCTTTGCTGCGCGCGCTGGTGGAAGATTGGGACGCGTGGCCCTCGACGCCTTCGATGCAGGAGCGCTACAATACCGTCCTCGCGTCCGTGGCCTGCCACAGCGCGGTGCGGGCGGGACGGGCGCTGGAAGTCCCGGAGATGCGGCGGCTACTAGAGGACTGGCGCGAGGCGGGGTTGCCCAGCACGTGCCCGCACGGGCGCCGCATTGCCATGCGTTTGACGATCGAGGAGCTCGACCGCATCTTCGGACGATTGGGATGGACATGATGGTTCACGATAAGCTGCCAGTGGTGTTTCTCGTCGGGCCGACGGCCATCGGGAAGAGTCGGGTGGCGATCCATGTCGCGAGGGCGCTCGGCACCGAAATTCTCACGGCCGACTCCACACAGGTATACCGCGGCATGGACATCGGCACGGACAAGCCGACGACGGCGGAGCGGGATGGAGTGCCCCATCGGCTGATCGATCTCGTCGAGCCGGACGAGCCCTTCAACGTCGGCCTGTACCGCCGGCTGGCGTTGCAGGAGATCGCCCGGGTGCATGCGAAAGGGCGCGTGCCGCTCGTCGTGGGTGGGACGGGGCTGTACGTTCGCGTCCTGGCCTACGGCCTGTGGGAAGGGCCCCCGGCTGACTGGAGCCTGCGGCGGCAGCTGCTCGAAGAAGAAGCAACCCACGGCCCGGGCCATCTGTGGCGCCGGTTGGCGCAGTTGGACCCCGCGCTGGCCGCCACCCTCCATGCCCACGACCGGAATAAGATCGTGCGGGCCTTGGAGGTGGCGATCCAGACCGGCGTGCCGCTCTCCGAATGGCACGACCGCCATCAGTTCCGCGAGCGCCCGTTCCCGTCCGTCATGATCGGGCTCACGATGGACCGCACGGCGCTGTACCGGCGGATCGACGCCCGCGTGCTCCGCGAGATCGACGACGGGCTGGTCGAAGAGACGCGCGGCCTGCTGGCCTGCGGCTACGACGAAGCGCTGGGCTCGATGAAAGCGCTCGGCTACCGGCAGATGACAGGTTACCTCAAGGACCGGTACGGGTGGGAGGAGGCCGTCCGGCGACTGCAGCGGGACACCCGCCACTTTGCGAAACGCCAGCTCACGTGGTTCCGGAGCGATCCCGCCGTCACCTGGCTGACCATCGCCGAGGAGGACTCGGCCATGCAGGTGGCGCAACGCGTCCTGGAGCACCTGAGCCGGACTGGGATAGTGTCACTGGGGCAGGTGGCCTGAGTGAAAACGGGCCACGCACCCTTCCTCGGGGTCATCGGCGGCAGCGGGCTGTACGAGATGGAGGGCCTGACGCGTGCCACGCGCGTCCGGGTGGCCACGCCATTTGGTCCCCCGTCTGACGCGATCGTGGTGGGCGACCTGGAGGGCGTGCGCGTCGCCTTTCTGGCTCGCCATGGCCGGGGACATCGGCTCTCTCCAAGCGAGATCAATTACCGCGCGAACATCTATGCGCTCAAGAAGCTGGGTGTGGAGCGCGTCGTCTCCGTCAGCGCAGTGGGTAGCATGAAGGAAGCGTTGCATCCGGGGCACGTCGTCATCCCCCACCAGTTCTACGACCAGACCAAGCGCCGCATCGGCACGTTCTTCGAACGGGGCTTGGTGGCGCACGTCGCCCTGGCGGACCCCGTTTGTCAGGATGAAGCCGGCAAGCTGGCCGAGGCCGCACGCAAGTGCGGAGCCACGGTCCATGAAGGCGGGGTCTACCTCTGTATCGAGGGCCCGCAGTTTTCCACTCGCGGCGAGTCGCTCATCTACAGGCAGTGGGGCGTGGACGTGATCGGCATGACCAATCTCCCGGAGGCCAAGCTCGCGCGCGAGGCCCAACTGTGCTACGCCACTCTGGCGCTCGTCACAGACTATGACTGCTGGCATCCGGGGCACGATGCAGTCACGGTGGACGCCGTCATCGAGACCCTGCGTCGCAACGTCGCCCTGTCCCGGCAGATCATCCGAACCGTCGCGCCGACCCTGACCGGGGACCGCCCATGTGCCTGCGACCGCGCGCTCGAAGCCGCGGTGCTGACGCCCCGCAACCAGATCCCGGCAGCGACCCGCAAGCGACTGTCGCTCTTGCTGGGACCGTCGGCCCAACCGAAGAAAGGCGCATAGGGTCCTGCCATGCTGAAACTTCTCGTGGTCGGATCGGTGGCGCTCGACACCGTCAAGACCCCGTTCGGCGAGCAGAGCGACGTGCTGGGCGGCTCGGCCGCCTTCTTTGCGACCGCCGCGAGCTACTTCACGCCAGTTAGCCTGATCGCGGTGGTGGGGAAGGACTTTCCGGAGGTCCACCGCAAGTTCCTTCAGATGCGGGGGATCGATCTGAGCGGGCTGGAGCGACGTCCGGGCAAGACCTTCCGCTGGCGGGGGGAATACTCCCACCAGCTCAACGAGGCGCGGACCCTCGAGACACAACTGAATGTCTTCGAGACCTTCCGTCCCCGGATCCCGGAGGCCTACCGGTCGCCGGACCTGCTCTTCCTGGCCAACATCGATCCGGAACTGCAGCACAGCGTCCTGCAGCAGGTGAAACGGCCCAGATTGGTGGCGTGCGACACGATGAACTTCTGGATCGAGGGCAAACGCACGGCGCTCTTGCGCCTCCTCAAGGACGTGGACGTGCTTATCATCAACGACGGCGAGGCCCGCGCGCTGGGGGGCGATCCGAATCTCGTGAAGGTGGCACGCACGATCCGAGAGACCGGGCCTGCGACTCTGATCGTCAAGCGCGGCGAGTATGGTGCCCTGATGTTCAGCCGCGATCGCGTCTTCGCCGCCCCTGCGTTCCCGCTCGAGCAGGTGAAAGACCCGACCGGCGCCGGGGACTGCTTTGCCGGCGGTTTCATGGGATACCTGGCAAGCACGGGCAATCTCAGCGAAGAGGCGTTCTGCCGGGCCGTCGTCTTCGGGAGCGTGATGGCCTCCTTCGCGGTCGAAGAGTTCAGTCTTGATCGGCTGCGCCAATTGGACTACAAGGAAATAGAAGACCGGTTCAAGGCATTCAAGCAGCTGACGTTCTTCGAGGATATCTAAGGAGGTAGACGCTATGGCTGAGTGCGGTCGTCTCAGACCCGGCGGTGGGTGGGCGCGCATGCTGGTGGTCTTCGTGACCGGCAGTTTCCTCGCCGGCTGTGTCAGTGTGGAGACGATCAAGAAGCGGGAAAAGGAGTCGGAAGGTTATTACCAGCAGGGCTTGTCCGTAGTGGGTACTGACCAGCAGCGGGCGTTCGTATCTTTCCAGCAAGCGATCCAGGCCAATCCGGCCAACCGCGATGCGCACTACTTGCTCGGTCATGTCTACTTTCTCCGGAAGGAATACCCAAACGCCGAGCGGGAGTTCCGCACCTGTGTGGAGCTGAACCCCTACGACGGGGAGGCCCTCAATTACCTGGGCCGGACCTTGATTTTCCTGCCACGCCTGCCGGAGGCGGTCGAGGTGCTTAGAAAGGCGGCAACGCTGCCGCTCTATGCAACACCCGATACCGCATATAGCAACCTCGGGTACGCGCTTCAGTTGCAAGGGGATATTCCCGGCGCCATCCGGGCCTACCAGAATGCCTTAAAGATCGACCCCCCGAATGTGCCACGCGCACTGGTCTTTCTCGAGTTGGGGAGGCTGCATATGCAGCAAGGCGAGGACAGTAAGGCCCGCGAGGCATTCGCCCAAGCCAAGGCATTGGACCCACAGGGCACTGTCGGCGCGGAGGCAGCCAAGATGATGAAGCAGCTTCGGTAGCGGCCGTGGTTTGAGATCGCGGCGAATCGAGCAGAGGATGCATGGGAGACTCACTGGGCGAATATTTCCAGCGGGCCCGCGAGGCCAAGGGCCTGACGCTGGAAGAGGCGGCAGTCCGGACCCGCATCCTGCCGCAGTACCTAAAGGCGGTCGAGGAAAACAACTATGCGCGCCTGCCGGACGAAGTCTTCGCCAAGGGGTTCGTGCGATCCTATGCCCGCATCTTGGGCTTGGACGAGGCCGCGGTCATCCGCAAATTCGACGAGTCGGGCGGCCAGTTCTACGCCAAGCGCGCGGAACGGGAGACCCTCAGGCAGCAATTAGAGGAGGAGGAGCGTCGCAAGAAGATCAACCGCAACATCGTGGTCGGGGTGGTCGGCGTCGCACTGCTCCTCTTGTTCGTGCTCATCGGGCGGGACCGCGACCGGGCCGAACGTCTGCCTGACCCCGAACCGGTCCCCTCCGCCTCCCCACAGGAGGCAGCCCCCACGCTTCCGCCGGCGGAACCTGCCGAGCCAGTGAACGAGCCCACGCCCCGTCTCTCGCCTGGCCAACCCGAAGTTGAACGCAATTTCTCCGGTGTGCTGCCACTCGAAGGAGTCGCCCCTGACGACCGGAAGAAGCTGGTCTTGGACATCGAGGCCGTCGAGCGGTGCTGGGTCAAGGTGCAGACCGACCGTGCCGCTCCCCAGGAAGTGCTGTTGAATCCCGGCGAACACGTCCGGTGGAAGGCCCAGGAGCGGCTGGCGCTGACGCTTGGCAACGCCGGCGGGATCCGCGTGATGCTCAACGGGAAACTCCAGGGCCCATTCGGAGTCCGGGGCCAAGTCGTCAGGGAAATCGTCTTCACGCCCTGATACGACCTTTGAGCGATCGCGTGCTGTGAGCATCAACGGAACGCTGCATGGATAAAAAGGATCTTCTGACCAGGGCGCGTGCGGCGATGGAGATGGCGGTGGCGCCATCGTCCAAGTTCAGGGTAGGGGCCGCGCTCCTGTGCGACGATGGCTCCGTGTTCACGGG
>DASQRT010000068.1:0-2923 GCA_035642795.1 Nitrospirales bacterium | reverse complement strand
CCACCAGCACATAATCATAGATGTATTGGAGACGCGACTGCACCGGGCCGGCCGTGTGCTGCACAAAGAAGGTCGGCGTATGCGACTCGACATCGAATCCGCTGAGGGTCCGATGGAAGCTCTGATACAAGGCGTAACTGGCCCCCGCAACAAAAGGCCCCTGTTCGAAGGCTCGGACTTCTCCTCTCAGATAAAGGGCCGTCCGATAATCGCCGTTTCGTGAGATGCCGGTAGTTCCGGCAGGAGGAGAGAACCCGCTCGGCAGCAAGACAACGTTGTCATCCCATTGGGAGCTGATGCTGAAGGTCAGATCCCATATCTTCCTCCGTTGGAGGGGTCCTCCGGTCTTGATCTGTTCCAGGTATGCTGCGGCCGACTTCCCGAACTCCGATTCCGGTTCCAGTTTCTGCGTCTCCTCGAATTCTGCTTGGGCCTCATCCAGGATGCCCTGTTGGTAATAGGCCAGGCCACTGTAGTAATGGGCCGACGAGGAGAGGTCAGGACCCAAGGTCATGGCGCGCAAGAACCGTGGCGGCATCTGCTCGTACTCGGCCAGCTTGTAATGCGAGAGCCCTTGGTAGTAGTAGACCAAGGCCTCGTTGGGGGAGGCCTTTTCAGCCCGCGCTAGGTTGTCGAGCGCCTCGCGGTACCGCTCTTGGTTGAAGAGCACAACCCCCAAGCCCAAATAGGCACGACCGGAGCCCGGCTCCACCTCCAGTAGCTTGCGGAAAACTGCCTCAGCCTCACTGTACTTTCGGGCGCGGGTGAGCGTCTGTCCCAGATAGAAGGTCGCTTGGGGATCGCTCGGCTTCGCATCAAGCGCTTGGCGGAAGAACTTTTCGGCCGACTCGTACAGCCTCGATTCGAACTCGGCCAACCCTTTTGAAAAATTCAGGTCGTAGGTTTCTGAGGAAAGGGCGCTTTGCGCGTATGAAGAGGCAGCGATCAGCACGATCGCCACACTCACCAGGACAACCCGGAGAATGCAGGAATTGAACAGCATCGGGTAATCCTCTCTAAGAGGAATAAATTAACTAAAGAGCCGCGACGCTAGGAAATATCGTAGCGGCTGTCAAGGGCAAAGTCCGCGGCTAGACCTTCTTGGTGATCGGGATCTTGAGGTCGCGGATCTTCTTGCGCAGAGTGTTGCGGTTGAGGCCGAGCAGCGCGGCGGCCTGGTTCTGGTTGCCGTGAGTCTCCTCCAACACCAGCGTAATCAAGGGCTTTTCAACCGCCTTGACCAAAAGCGGATGGAGGTTGGACCCCGCCCCCAGTTTCATGCGGCGCACGAAATCGCGGAGCTTCGCGCCGATGAATTCCTCCAGTCCCAGTTCGTGATGGAATTTCGTCGTGCCGCGAGGCGCTTTGTGGCCGTTGCACAAGGCCTTCAGCGGTTCAGTGGCGCGACGGAGGAACGTGGTGCTCCCCACTAGCACCATCTGGGGAGTCCCCCCCAACGCGTCATGCAACAACTTCATCTCGGTGGCCCAATCCTTACGGGATTCGATGATCACGGTGTCGAACCGGTGCTTGGGGGCTTTGCGGACCGCTGATGCCGCGTCCTTGGCGATGGTGACGACGCACTCGGGACAATCCTGGCGGTAGAGCTCGACGAGGTCCGGATTGGCGGTCAGTACGAGCAGATGGACGACTTCACGGGCCGGCATGCACGCTCCCGACGCTTTTCACTGGAGAGGAGCGTACTAATAGCAGCCCGACCGAAACCTGTCAAGAGGAAGAATGCAGTCGCCCGGGACTTGTCTAAACTTTTCAGGGTAGAAAGACCAGATGCCCGTCCTTCTCGTCCACCCGCACCGTCTGCCCTTCTTTGACGGTACCATCGAGAAGCTTGAGCGCCAGAGGATTGATGATCTCCCGCAGCAACAGTCGCTTGAGGGGCCGGGCACCGTACACGACATCGTAGCCGGCCCACGCCAGGTGCTGCTTGGCGCGGTCCGTGAGGACCAACGTGATGTGTTTGTCCTGCAACCGGCCACTCAGCTGCCTGACTTGTAATTCCACGATCGTTGCCAGTTGCTCGTGCGTCAGCGGGTGGAAGACGACAATGTCGTCGATGCGGTTAAGGAACTCGGGACGGAAGTGACCACGCAGCACTTCCAGGGCACGGCTCCGCATCTCCGTTTCGTTGCCGTCCGCCGCTGCTTCCTGGATCTCCCGACTGCCGACGTTCGAGGTCATGATCACCACGGTGTTCTTGAAGTCCACGGTTCGCCCCTTGCCGTCGGTCAGCCGGCCGTCGTCCAGCAATTGGAGCAGCACGTTGAGGACATCGGGGTGCGCCTTCTCGATCTCGTCCAGGAGAATGACCGTGTAGGGTCGTCGGCGCACGGCCTCCGTCAATTGGCCTCCCTCATCGTAGCCCACGTACCCGGGCGGGGCCCCGATCAGCCGCGCGACCGCGTGCTTCTCCATGTATTCCGACATGTCGAGTCGGACCATCGCTTGCTCGTCGTCGAACAGGAACTCGGCCAGCGCCCGCGCCAGCTCGGTCTTCCCGACGCCCGTGGGACCCAGAAAGATGAAGGACCCCATCGGCCGCTTGGGATCCTGGATGCCGGCCCGCGCCCGCCGGACCGCGTCCGACACCGCCACGATCGCCTCGTCCTGCCCGACGACCCGCTGCCGCAGCCGGTCTTCCATCTGCACGAGTTTCTTCGTCTCGGTCTCGATCAACCGCGTCACGGGAATGCCGGTCCACTTGGCGACGATTCGCGCGATATCGTCTTCGTCCACTTCTTCCTTGAGCAGCCGCGTCTCGCCATGCAGCTTCTGGAGGCGACCGTTCTCCGCTGGTAAGACACGAGACGATCGGGGTCGAACGCGCCTCGCTCCGCCGCCTGCCGCACTCCGCACCCCGGCTCGGCGAGATGCCGGCAGTTATCGAAGCGGCATTGGTCGAGGA
>DASQRT010000067.1:0-7496 GCA_035642795.1 Nitrospirales bacterium | reverse complement strand
GGTCGGGATCTCCGCCGGGGCCTCGGCTCCGGAGGTGCTGGTCACCGAGGTGGTGGAGTACCTCAAGGCGCACGGGGGTGAGGTGGTCGAGGAGGTGACGGTGGTCGAGGAGGACGTCGAGTTTCTGCTGCCCAAGGAGCTGATCTCAGCCGCTGAAATAACCCGGTCGTAGAGGAGCATACCGCGTGGGCGCGACGCGGCAACTCCGATCAGACGTCAACGAGCCAGTTACCCGCCGACGGCGAGCCGGGGTTTCGACCCAGGTTCCGCCCGCTCAGAAGCGCAAATTCAGGGAACGCCTTCTCAAGTGGTATGCCCAGCATGCCCGCGATCTACCCTGGCGCCAGACCAGCGAACCCTACAAGATTCTGGTGTCCGAAATCATGCTGCAGCAGACCCAGGTGGATCGGGTCCTTCCCAAGTACCAGGAGTGGTTGACCAAGTACCCTACAATGGAGGAACTGGCCGAAGCCTCGCTCTCGGAAGTGAAGAAGACCTGGTACCCGCTCGGGTACAACATCAGGCCGGTGCGTCTGCACGCGATCGCCAGGGAGTCGGTTGCCCGCTACGGGGGGGCGCTGCCGAAGGACCCTGAGCGGTTGCAGGCCTTCAAAGGCATCGGCCGCTATACGGCCGGCGCAATCCGCGCCTTCGCGTTCCGCGAAGATGCGCCCATCTTGGACACCAATGTGATGCGGGTCCTGCATCGGGTGTTTGTGGGCAAGGGGGATCCCAAGAAGCAGAAGTCCGCCTTGTGGAACCTCTCAGCGGCCTTGATCCCGAAGGGGAAGGGGTACGATTTCAATCAGGCGCTCATGGACTTCGGCGCCATGGTCTGCACGGCGCGCGACCCCTATTGCCTGCTCTGCCCCATGAAGGACTTTTGCAAGACCTATCCGTTCCAGCCTGATCGCTAATGGCCGTCGCGGAGCCAGTCCAAGTCGCCGCAGCGCTGATCTTGCACGAAGGGCGCTATCTGCTCACTAGGCGTAAGGCCGATGTCCATTTGGGCGGACTCTGGGAGTTTCCTGGAGGAAAGCGAGAGCCGGGCGAATCGCTGGAGGAATGTCTGCGCCGGGAACTGCGGGAGGAGTTGGGCATCGAGATCACAGAGCCGGTGCCTTTCCAGATCATCCGCCACGCGTATCCGGAGAAGACAGTCGAGCTGCATTTCTTCCGATGCTCGATCAAGGACGGGCATCCATACCCCAAGGGCTGCGACGCCCTGCAGTGGGTGCCGCCGGAGAAGTTGACCCAGGTGCCCCTGCCGCTTGCCGACCGGCCTCTCGTGGACGCGCTGCAAGACGAAGGGTCGCGATGAGGGCATTATGCAATTCCCGATCGACGCCAAGCTCAAGGACGGGACGCTTATCCAATTGATCCTGGCTGACCACAGGGACAGCGAGCCGCTGCGCCGGCTGTTCCAAACCATCATCGGAGAAGGCACTTCCTACCCGCATGACCGCCTCCCGGACCCAGAGGACTTTGAGGAATATTGGTTCCAGGGCAAAAGCACCATCGTCGCCTATCCGCAGGGTAGCCCGCGCGGCACGGACCTGCTCGGCGCTTTCTATCTCAAGCCGAACTGGTCGGGCCGGGCCCGCCACGTCGCCAATGCAGGGTTCATGGTGGCGCCCCAGTGGCGCAACAGGGGGATGGGGTGGCTCTTGGGAGCTATGATGTTGCAGTATGCGACGGAACTGGGATATCGGAGTGTGATCTTCAACCTGGTCTTTGCGGAGAACCAAGTGGCCCGACGCCTGTGGCAGAAGCTCGGGTTTTCCGAGCTTGCGGTCCTCCCCGGTGCGGTGCTCAAGAATGATCGGACCTACCAAGACGCGATCATCATGTGGAAGTCCTTGCTCCCATGAAAGTAGTGCTGGACATCGAGACGATCCAACCTCCCAAAGAGGAATGGGCGGCCCTCGCGGGGGTGGACCCAACAGGCGACCTTTTCGAATACAAGGAATTTGAAAGGGCGGCGTTTGATGGGACGTTCAGTCGCATCATCTGCATCGGGGCGATCGCTTTCTCGGATGACATGGCGCCGCAGCAAGCGGTCGCCTGGTATGGCGGTCAGGAGAAGGAACTCCTCCGGCAGTTCTGGGACTGGATCGGCAAAGGCCGGCCGAGCCTATTCGTCACCCACAATGGCCTCGGGTTCGACCTGCCCTTTCTCAAGAAGCGGTCCATCATCCATCAGGTCAAGCCCACGATGGAGATCAGCCTCGCCAAGTACCGCACGGAGCCGGTGTACGACACTCTGGCGATCTGGAGCAATTGGGAATCGAGAGGCTGGGTGAAACTTGACGTTCTGGCCCGTGCGCTGGGCGTTGCGACCAAATCTGGCAGCGGGAAACAGGTGGCGGAGATGTGGGCCACGGGCCGGGGAAAGGAGATTGCCGAGTATTGTCTGCAGGACTGCTACGTGACCTACGCCTGCTACTCGAAGATGACGTTCAAAGAGCCGTTGCCAGTGCGGGACGTCTTGGCCAGGAAGGATCTGATCGAAGTCGCGGGATGATCAACTGGCGGGTGTGGGGTACACCTGCATGAAGGGGTGGACTTCGTGGCGAGCGAAGACACCCTGAGTGACGTAGGGATCGCCTGCCGCGAACGCCTTGGCTTCCTCCAGGGAGTCGGCTTTGATAACGATCAGGCTGCCGGCGCCGTCGGTGAGCGGCCCTGCCAGGACCACTTTCCCGGCCTTGTTCAGCGGGTCCATCCGCTCGAGGTGGGCTTGGCGGTACAGCTTGCGCTTGGCCTGGCCGTCCGGGCCGTCATACCCGATGATGACGAAGATCACCCCTCGTCCTCGGTGATGGTTTCGATCGGCTGGCGTCCCGCGTACCCGTCTTCGACTTCGTGCCAGTAGCAGATTTCCGGCTCGCCCAGCTTCCAGCAGAGGTAGACGACCCGGCCGTCGTACAGGTAAGGAAAGTCACAGAGCCCGATGTCGAGGTCCTTGACCAGGACCCCCATTTCCTGGATGGTCTCGACGCTGTCACTGATCCGCTCGAGGGCCCGGATGTAGCGGGGGCCGACCACGCTCCCCCCGTTGGCCTGGGCGTTCGCGCTGGCGCGCTTGATTTCCCCATGGCTACGGACCAGGACCTCCTTTTCCGTCTTGACGGCCTGCAGCTTCTCTTCGAGCTGCGGTAGGAGCGACTTGGCTTCGGCCAGTGTAAAGGTACGTTCTTCCATAGGGCGCTTCATGATAACAAGGGGCGGCGAGGCGCGTCAAACTGGTAATTTCTCTTGACAGTTGACATTAGGCTCCTCTGCAGTTATGCTGGTATTCAAATCAGGCTGTTTCAAGGCCGACCATCCCTGTGATTCTTTCCCCAGGCCAGTTCTCAATGAAACCAGAGTGGTTCATCCGCTAGTTAGGTTTAGGTACCGAGCAAGGACAGCCGGCCGGTTCTTCACAATCCGGTTCACTTTAGGAGGTAAGGGAGTGTATGTCCCAAGTGACGACATCTAAAGAAGCGGTCATGTATCTGACCCAGCTCAAGCAGCGAAACATCACCGAACTGAACGAGATCGCCAGGGAGCTGAAGATCGAAGGGGCGGCGAACCTGCGCAAGCAGGAGCTGATCTTCACCATTCTCCAGGCCCAGACCGAAAAGAACGGGGTCATCTACGGGGAAGGCGTGCTGGAGACGCTCCCGGACGGCTTCGGGTTTCTTCGGGCTCCCGACTCCAACTACCTCCCCGGACCGGACGACATCTACATCTCCCCATCCCAGATCCGACGCTTCAACCTGAGAACCGGCGATATCGTGTCCGGCCAGATCCGCCCGCCCAAGGAGAGCGAACGGTACTTCGCCCTGCTCAAGGTCGAGAAGATCAATTACGAAGACCCCGAAGTCGCACGCGACAAGATCCTGTTCGACAACCTGACCCCGCTCTATCCGGAGGAGCGGATCAATCTGGAGCACGATCCGAACGAGTACTGCACGCGCGTCATGGAACTCATCACCCCGATCGGCAAGGGCCAGCGCGGACTGATCGTGGCGGCCCCCCGGACCGGCAAGACCATGATGCTGCAGGCGATCGCTCGGGGAATCCTCAAGAACCACCCCGAGATCGTCCTGATCGTCCTGCTGATCGACGAGCGGCCCGAAGAGGTCACCGATTGGCAGCGCCAGGTCAAGGCCGAGGTCATCAGCTCCACCTTCGACGAGCCGGCCCAGCGCCACGCCCAGGTGGCCGAAATGGTCATCGAGAAGGCGAAGCGGCTGACCGAGCACAAACGCGATGTAGTGATCCTGCTCGACAGCATCACGCGGCTGGCCCGGGCCTACAACACGATTGCTCCGCCCAGCGGCAAGGTTCTCTCCGGCGGCTTGGACTCCAACGCGCTGCAACGTCCCAAGCGGTTCTTCGGCGCGGCCCGGAACATCGAGGACGGCGGCAGCCTGACGATCATGGCTACGGCCATCGTGGACACGGGCAGCCGCATGGACGACGTGATCTTCGAGGAGTTCAAGGGGACCGGGAACATGGAAGTCCATCTGGATCGGCGCCTGGCCGACAAGCGGATATTCCCGGCGATCGAGATAGCGGCCTCGGGCACCCGCAAGGAAGAGCTGCTGGTGGACCGCGAGCGGCTGAACAAGATGTGGATCCTCCGCAAGGTCCTCAGCCCGCTGGGGTCCGTGGAGGCCATGGAATTTTTGATGGACAAGCTCGGGGGCACCAAGACGAACAAGGATTTCTTGGACTCCATGAATCGTTAGAGAGGAGTTCGAGCATCATGAAAGATGGGATTCATCCGGAGTACCGGGAGGCGACGGTCAGTTGCGCGTGCGGGTTCAGGTTCAAGACCCGCTCGACGGTGGGGGACATCAAGGTGGACATCTGTTCCAACTGTCACCCCTTCTTTACGGGCACGCAGAAGATCGTGGACTCCGAAGGGCGTGTGGAGCGCTTCAAGAAGAAGTACGTGCGCAAGAAGACCGCCTGATTTTCTCAGCGGTTCGAGAAGGACTCCCGGCAACGCCTGCCTCCCGTGGGGCAGGTGTTGTTGTTTTTTGAGGGGGACGCGAGAGTCATGACCGCCGTCAAAGAGACACTTCTTCTGACCAAGCTGGAGGCCGCCGCGCAGCGGGTGGAGGAGATCGACCGCCAGCTATCGGACGCCGCGGTCTTGTCGCAGCCGGCCCAGATCCAGAAACTCAACAAGGAGCGCTCGGAGCTGGTCGCCCAGGCGGAGCTCTACCAGGAGTTCTGCGCCCTGCTCAAGCACGTCGTCGAGGCAGAGGAGATGCTGCGCGATCCGCGCGGCGAGCCCGGCGTGAAGGAACTGGCCCGCGAAGAGCTCAAGGAACTGGAGGCCAAGCGAGTCGAGTTGGAAGCGCGCGCCCGCGAGTTGTTGATCCCGAAGGACCCCCGAGACGAGAAGAACACCTTTCTCGAGATCCGAGCCGGTACTGGCGGGGATGAGGCCGCGCTTTTCGCCGCCGAGCTCGTTCGCATGTACACGCGCTACGCCGAGCGGCGTCGCTTCCGGATCGAGATGGTGGACTCCAACGTCACCGAGATCGGCGGCGTGAAGGAGGCCGTCCTCCTGATCGAGGGAAAAGGGGCCTACAGCCGGCTCAAGCACGAGAGCGGCGTGCACCGGGTCCAGCGGGTGCCGGCGACGGAAGCCAGCGGGCGGATCCATACGTCCACCGTCACAGTGGCGGTCATGCCGGAAGCGGAGGAGGTGGACGTCCAAGTTGATCCCAAGGACCTGAAGATCGACACGTTCTGCTCCTCCGGGGCGGGTGGTCAGAGCGTCAACACGACCTATTCGGCCGTCCGGATCACGCACATCCCCACAGGGATCGTCGTGACGTGCCAGGACGAGCGGTCTCAGCTCAAGAACCGCAACAAGGCAATGCGTAACCTCCGGGCCCGTATCATGGAAATGGAGCGGGAAAAGCAGGAGAACGAGATCGCCCAGCAGCGGCGGTCCCAGGTGGGGACCGGCGACCGGAGCGAGAAGATCCGGACCTACAACTTCCCGCAGAACAGGGTGACCGACCACCGCATCGGCCTGACCTTGCACCGGTTGGATCAGGTCTTGGACGGCGATCTGGACGAAATCGTGGACGCGCTGATCGCCGCGAACCAGACCCTGGAGTCGGTGGAGAAATGAAAGCAAGCGTGCTCTCGACAACTCTGTCCGTCGGCGCGTTGCGCCGACAAGCACGGGACGTTTTGCAGGCGGCCGCCATCGCCGATCCGGCCCGGGAGGCCGACTGGCTGCTCGCTTCAGCCTTGGGACTCCCTCTCCATACGCTGATCTTCGAGGGAGGCCGGGCAGTCACCCCTTTGCAGACCGAGCGGGCCTGGGCTCTCATCAGGCGCCGTGCGGCCCGCGAGCCGCTGCAGTACCTGCTGGGGACGCAGGAGTTCTACAGCCTGGAGATGGCGGTGACGCCGGACGTCTTAATCCCGCGACCGGAGACCGAGCTTCTCGTCGAGGCAACCCTCCAGGCCGTCATGGACATCGAAGGGCCGCGTGTGCTCGATGTGGGAACTGGCTCAGGGTGTATAGCCGTGTCGCTGGCGCGGGAGCGCTCCGACGCGGCAGTGATCGCGCTGGACATTTCGGCTCCCGCGCTGGCTGTTGCGCAGGCCAACGCGATTCGTCACGGAGTGTGCGATCACATCAAGTTCGTCCAGGCCGATCTGTTGGGGGCGTTTTCGTTTTCGCCTGACGGCGTCTTCGATGTCATCGTCTCCAATCCGCCGTATATCCGGGCGTGTGAGCTTAGCGCCCTGCAGCCAGAAGTCGCGTGGTATGAGCCGCGCGTGGCGCTGGCAGCCGGAACGGACGGGCTGGACTATCACCGTTGGCTCCTGAACGGCGCACCGGAGTTACTGAAAGGGGGCGGGCATCTGGTTCTGGAACTTGGGTGCGGCCAGGCTGATCAGGTGCGGCGCTTGTCGCAACAGACTGGCGCGTTCATCTCTCTTGAATGCCGGAAGGATGCAGCCGGCATCGAACGAGTGCTTGTCGCGCGGGTGGGTGCGGGAGGGGCGCCTCGGGTACCCGTTGCTCCCCCAAATGCAACGGGTGATGGGCCCCCTCCCGCTATAAAGGGGACGTGATGGACTGCATGGTCATTCAGGGAGGCCGGCGTCTTGCAGGCGAGGTCAGTATCAGCGGGGCCAAGAACGCCGCGCTGCCTATCCTGGCTGCCACCCTTTTAAGCAAGGGGACCTGCGCCCTGATCAACGTGCCGGACGTGAGGGACGTCTTGACCATGTCGAAGGTACTCACCCACTTGGGCGCGGGCGTCGAGGCCCGCGGGGATCGCTACACTGTCACGCTGGCTGGGGTTGCCTCGTGCCAGGCCCCGTACGAACTGGTTAAGACGATGCGCGCGTCGGTCCTGGTGCTCGGCCCGCTGCTGGCTCGGTGGGGCGAAGCGATTGTGGCACTGCCCGGAGGCTGCGCCATAGGCGCCCGGCCCATCAATCTGCACCTCGCCGCGCTG
>DASQRT010000066.1:0-2228 GCA_035642795.1 Nitrospirales bacterium | reverse complement strand
AGCGGAGAAGTGCTTGCTGGCGAACAGTCATTCGGGATCGACCCGCGGATGATCGAGTACATCGCCTCGGAGATCGCGGAGGTAGCCGCGATGGGCGTCGAGGTCGCGGTGGTCATCGGCGGAGGGAATATCTTCCGTGGGATCGACGCCGCCGACGGCGGCATGGAGCGGGCTTCGGCCGATTACATGGGCATGCTGGCCACCATGCTCAACGCGCTCGCTCTGCAGAACGCGCTCGAGAAGAAGGGCGCGGTCACCCGCGTCCAGTCCGCCATCGAAATGCGCCAACTGGCCGAAGGCTACATCCGCCGGCGCGCGATTCGACACCTGGAAAAGAAGCGCGTGGTCATCTTCGCGGCGGGCACCGGCAACCCGTATTTCTCCACCGACACGGCCGCTGCGCTGCGCGCAATGGAGATCGGAGCCCAGATCATCCTCAAGGGCACCAAGGTCTCCGGCATCTACGACGACGATCCCATGAAGAATCCCCGCGCGACCAAATACACGCAGCTGTCCTTCATCGCCGTCATCGACAAGCGCCTCAAGGTCATGGACTCGACCGCCATCTCCCTGTGCATGGACCACAACCTCCCCATCATCGTGTTCAACGTCAAGGAGAAGGGCAACATCAAGCGCATCGTCCAGGGAGAGCAACTCGGCACATTGGTCACAGACGAAGCCGCCCCAGCGTAGCGCCGCGAGAGACGCCATGGAATTCCCGCAGAAGAAAAAGGCCATGGAAAAAATGGAGGGCCAGATCGAGCACCTGCGGCACGAAATGGCCGCGATCCGTACGGGCAGGGCCTCGATTGGCCTGCTGGATCACGTCCGGGTGGACTACTACGGCACGCCCACCCCCCTCAAGCAGGTCGCCACGCTGGCCGCGCCCGAGAACCGGCTCCTCACCGTTCAGCCGTTCGACCCCAAGATGATCAAGGACATCGAGAAGGCAATCCTGGCCTCCGACCTCGGCCTGACCCCAACGAACGACGGCAAGCTCGTCCGCCTCCCGATCCCGCTGCTCACCGAGGAGCGCCGCAAGGAACTGGTGAAGCTTGCGAAGAAGATCGCAGAGGAAATCCGAGTCCACGTCCGCAACATCCGGCGGGACGTGCTCGAGGAGATCAAGAAGGCCCAGAAAGCCTCCCAGATGACCGAGGACGAGGTCAAGAAGGCCCACGACGAGCTCCAAAAGCTGACGGATTCGTACATCACCAAAGTGGACGAGATCCTCAAGAAGAAGGAGACGGAGATCACCGAAATTTGAACTCCACCGTCGTCGAGATTTCCCTGCCCGCCCTCCGTCATAACCTCCGTCAAGTCGCGCGCCGCGTCGGGACGGTATCCATCATCGCCGTCGTCAAGGCCAACGCGTACGGCCACGGGGTCGTGCCCGTCACGCGCACGCTCCTGACGGCCGGGGCGCACCAACTGGGCGTCGCCACGGTGGCGGAAGGCCAGGAGCTCCGGCAGGCCGGCATCACCGCCCCGGTCCTGGTGATGGGCGGCATCTTCCCAGACGACATGCCGCTCCTCCAGGAACTCAATCTGACGCCGGTGCTGCCCTCGCGGGACGCCATCCTCATGGCAGCTTGCCTCGTGAAATCTCGCTCCGCACCCCTGCCCGTCCACCTCAAAGTGGACACCGGGATGAGTCGCCTGGGACTCATGCGGGAAGAATTCCTGGACATCCTCCGCTCCAACTGGCCTCCGACCCTGCGCCTCGAGGGGCTGATGAGTCACCTCGCCTCGGCCGATGCACGCGATGGTGAGGCGGCCGAAAACCAACTGGCCCGCTTTCGTGAGCTGCTCGACGCGGCGAAGTCAGCCGGACTAGCAGTGCCGGCTGCGCACATCGCCAACAGTGCCGCCATCCTGCGCTTCCCGGCCAGCTACTTCGACCTCGTGCGGCCCGGACTCATGCTGTACGGGTACGTCAACGGGCCGACGGCCGCAGCCGATCTCCGTCCCGCGCTCTCGTGGAAAACTCGCATCGTGCAGGTCAAACGCGTCGGCGCGGGTCAGCCGGTCAGCTACAGCGGGACGTTCGTCACGACACGTCCCTCGACCCTGGCCATCCTGCCTGTCGGCTACGCCGACGGGTACAGCCGCGCCCTGTCCAACCGGGGGCACGTGCTGGTCGGCGGTAAGGCGGTTCCAATCGTCGGGCGGGTCTGCATGGACCTCACAGTGGTCGACGTGTCGGACCTCCCGGACATCCGTCCTGG
>DASQRT010000065.1:0-8137 GCA_035642795.1 Nitrospirales bacterium | reverse complement strand
AGAACGCCTACGGGCTCAACTGAGCAGCCATCATGGGTTCCTTCAGTTGTCGGAGCAGGATCTTCATGCCCTGATTCGCCAGGGAGGAAACATCAGCGAGCAGGATCACCTTGCATGTCGGGTGCTAAGCGCGATGCTCGGTGAAGAGACCGATCCTCGCGCGGCTCGTGAGACCTACTTCCAAGCCCTAGCTGCCACCCCCAACGAAAGCAACGCGCTTCTCCAAGCTGCAGTCTATATCCGATTGTCGGAACTCCTCGAACGATCCGGAGACTTCACGGAAGCCTTACACGTTACCCGCTCGTTTCTGAAAACATTCGCTGAAAAACACCGGCAGCGTGTCCTGGACAAGCCGCAGTACGATAGAGTACAGGCCCGCAAAACCAGACTACTTCGATGCCTCCTTATCCCTCCGAGCGCATCCGAGTCCCGCTAGTAGCAGATTAGCTCACAATCGCCATTGTGCACCTGTAGCGATTGCACATCGGTGGTTCAACGATATTTTGATCTTGTAGATTTACTCCACACAATTTAAAATCGAAAAGAGCCCCTTGGTCCTAGAGAAGGGTGATAGAGTGGCGACACCACCCCAAAGCGTGGACCGTCGGCGTAGCCAACGGGTTCTACTGTCGTCTCCAGTAACCGTTTCTTGCCTGGATCCATTCCTTGTTTTCAGTGGCCGTTGCAACACCATCGACGTAAGCTACCATGGGTGCGGGTTCACCGCTCCCCGTCCCTTCCAGCGCAACGCCTGGCTGCGCCTTACTATCCTGCCCAGAAAAAATATCGTCACCGCGCATGTTGTACGCTCTATCCCAAATCTGTCGGACCCCCATGTGGACACTTGGCTTGTCGCGGTGGACCTCGACACTCCAGGAAATTACTGGGCTGTTCAGTCACCGCCGCCAGGCTGGGGTAGAGGGGAATAGAAAAGGGGACAGGTTCCTTCAGGCTGCGGAAATGACCTCCCTCAACTGGATGGCCAATTCGATCGCATCCAGGGTTGGCGGCTTGCCCATCACATCGAAAGCCCCAAGCGCCAGCGCTTCTTGCAGCAACTTGTCATCCTGACTGGATGACAAGACGAGAACATCACTTTTGGAAGGCCTTGCCTGTACCTTCCGCAGAACCTCAATCCCATTCATTCCCGGCATATACATATCGAGGATGATGAGATTCGGAGGCGCTTGCTCCACTAACGTCAACGCCTGAGACCCATTTGATGCCGTTTGGACGTGATAGCCCCGCCGGGATAGGAATTTCAAGAGGAGAGTCCTTATCTGCTCATCGTCATCGACCACTAGGATCGAGAACCCCTCAGAGGTCTCTTCGGATGTTGGGTGAGCCTGTGATGGCTTGACTGGCGGCTGGAGTGCCCTCTCTAGGGCTCTCACCAGAATATCAACCGAGAGCCCTTTCCTGAGAAAATCAAGAACCCCGATCTGCCGAGCCTGAGACTCCATGGCCTCTGTCGCTTGGCCCGTGAGCATAATGACGGCGGCATGTGGGTCTATTGCCCTTATCTCTTGGAGTACCTGGATACCGTTCATGTCCGGCATGTCGAGGTCCAACAGCGTAATACGGGGTCGGTGTTGTTTAAACAAAGCTAGGCCTGCGCGGCCGTTCGAGGCTGTGAGGATTTCGTGGCCGTAGCGAGCTAACACCGCCCTTAGCAGGTCGCACATCATCCGCTCGTCGTCTATTACGAGAATTGTTGCCATAGTCGTTCCGCCTCTCAACAGTTCGTTCCGGCACCAATACGACTGGCCTTCGCTGGCGATGCAGTGGGGAGAGAAATTTCGATGGCTACCAACGCGGCGCACAACACAGAGTGTGCCAGTGCTCCTCTCCCCTTTCTATGCTCCCTAACTTGAATCCGACGCGCTTATTCCCCCCATGTTGGCGATGGATATACACCGGATGGGCCCGTAGCGTGACCGCGTCGGGAATGTGGATAGGGATCTGGATAAGAACCTCACCCTCACCGCTCAACTCGGCTTCAACAGAAAGGGATAGAGCGAGACCAGAATACGACACATCTATGATTGTTCCCAGAATCTGCCGCTCCTGCCACGTGAGTCGACAAGGCGCAGAAAGCCTTTGCCGTGGGTACAAGCGTCCTAATTGTCCTTCTGCCATACTCGCAGACGAAAGGCAAACCAAGTGCCAGGAGTGTGCTTCGAACGCCAATGAGCCAGAATCCCCTCTCCCGAGAAGTCACATTCAGGTGAATCCAGGAAAACTCAATCGGGTGAACCCATGGCATTGGAGATGAGGGACGCCTTAACTAGTGGCAGGTCATGGTTCAATCTTGTACAGTAGCCTTTTTTGAACACAGAAAAGGGGACAGGCTACTTTTCTAACCGTTGAATTAGCGCTGGCGACTATCCTAAGTCCGAAGAAAGAAGCCGGAAAAGTAGCCTGCCCCCTTCATTCTTCGAGCTGAGATTCACTTTGGGCCCATCCGCGATTTTCGACATATTGACCACACTGACATTGCGCAGGCCTCGTTCGACATCGCAGACATATCGACGGACTGTCAAGCCTAGTTGCCTGTGCCCCTGCTGCGCTTTACTACTTGACCTCGCACTGGTGCGCCTTATCACTTCGTCCTGAACCTCTACTAATGGCTGGGCGGGATGATTGCCGTGGCTCTGTCGCTAGGCATCATCGTGGCGTCCGCTGCTGTCATAGTCCTCGCGATCCTCACGGTGTTTAAAGAATGGCTCTAAGCGAGCGCGGCGGCGGGCACGGCCTCTCGCGCATTCACGCAAGGAGGTGGAGACCATGACTGGCGAACTCCTAGTTGCCGCAGTCGGCTTCGGGTGCCTGGGTGCGTTGCGCTCATCGCCGCCGTCTTGTGTGATATCCTGGATACGATCAAGGGGGGCAAGGTGAGTCTGAGATTCTGGAGGAAGGCCGCTTAGGGGCGGGGCAGCCCTCTTAAAACGATCCATGTTCGACTCTACCGTTTGACCACCTTCGATGTGCGGACGCTACACCCTCAAGACCCCGGTTGAACGACTGGCCGAGAAGTTTCAATTTTCCAAGGTCATCCCGCTCAAACCACGATACAACGTTGCGCCCTCGCAGCCAGTGGCGGTGGTGCGACGCTTGCCCGACGACGGCGACCGAAAGCTCGCCATGCTGCTCTGGGGCTTAATCCCGGCATGGGCGAAGTTCCCGAACAGTGGCGCACAACCGATCAATGCCAAGGCTGAAACCGCTGCCGAGTTGCCGATGTTTCGTGACGCTTTCCGCCGTCGCCGTTGCCTCGTCCCGGCTGACGGGTTCTTCGAGTGGAAGCAGGAAGGTGAGCGCAAACATCCGGTCTACATTTGCTTGAAGGACGGGGAGCCGTTCGCCATCGCCGGGCTGTGGGAGCATTGGGAGAGTCAGGATGGACAGGTCGTCGAGTCTTGCACCCTATTGACGACGGCGCCGAACGAGCTATTGGAGCCGATCCACAACAGGATGCCAGTGATCCTTCATTCAGCCCTGTATGACCTCTGGGTCGATACTGCGGTCCAGCAGGTGGACCGACTCAAGCCTTTGCTCGTTCCATTTCCCGCCGACCAGATGACCGCGTATCCGGTGAACCTACGAGTGAACAACCCGAAGCATGACGATCCGCTTTGCCTTGAGCCGATTTAACGTAAGACAAGGTGAATAGCTAGGCGAGAAGAAAACGCTTTCAGGCGCCGTCACCTAATGCGCGGGCGCGCCGAAAAATCTACGGATGCGCGAGCCCAGGGACTTTCTCCTGTGCTCCACGACCTCACTCGACTCGCCCCGATGCTCGAGGCTTTCCTGATGGGCCGCCATCTCAGACTTCCGCTCCGCCAACACCGTGCTGATCCGCTCCGCGATGAGAGGATTCCCCATGATCGGCCGCTCGAGGGCCACTTTGGCAATGACCACCACTTCCAGTTTCGTCTGCGCGACGACGGTGGCCGAGCGCGGCTCGCCGGTCAGCAGGGACATCTCGCCGAAGAACTGCATCGAGTGGAGCGTCGCGACCGTTGCGACCTTGTCCCCCTCACCTCTGCGAACCTCGGCAGAGCCTCCCAGGATGATGAAGAACTCCGCCCCCGCATCGCCCTGCCGAACGACAGACTCGCCCGGCAAGTAGACCCGAACCGCGGCCAGCTGGGCGACGGTCTCCAGATCCTCCGGACTAAGCACCGAGAGAAAGTCGATCCGGCGCAGGGCCCCGAGGATCCGTTCCCGTTTGGCCGCCATCGCCTCGCGTTCGTCCTCCGCCTTCGTGATGTGGATCATGCGCTGGGGGAACGGAATCTCGATGCTGTGGCGCTGGAAGGCGTACCAGACGTACGCCAGGACCTGCCCCTCGATGGCCCCCACATACCCGTAGTCCTTGATCCAGAACGTCAGGCGATACTGGATACTGGAGTCTTTGTAGGCCGCTACGAAGGCCTGCGGCTCCGGATCATGGAGGACGCCTGGAACCGCCTTCGCCGTCTCGACCAGCACGGTCTGCACCTGCAAAGGAGGCGTTGCGTAGCTGGCATCCACCAACACGGTCCGCGCGTGTCTCGTGGTGGGCTTGTTGTAATTCAAGATCTCCTGCTGGGCGACGAGGTTGTTGGGAATCATGACGAGATCGTCCGTGGGTGTCAGGATCGTCACATGGCCCAGATCCACCTTCATGACCCGTCCCACCTGGCCAGCCAAGCGCACCCAGTCCCCCACCCGCACCAGCTTGCCGAGCATGAGCCCGGCAAAGAACCGCTTCAGGGTGTCCTGCAGCGCAAAGCCGATGACGGCCGTCACGGCAGTCGGAATGGCCACCAACGCCACCACGTTGATGCCCATGACCGTCCTGAGACAGATTATGCCTGCGACCGCCAGCCCGCCGAGCAAGATCAGCAGCCGAAGCAGGTCCGGGATGTAGAGTCCTTTCTTGATGATGAGGTAGTCTTCTAGAAAGAGAATATCCATCGCCTTCAAGAGTAAGAAGGCGGTGCCGAGATAGGCGGCGAACTTCGTCCACAGGTAGATTCCTTCCCATAGGTCGACCCATCCGACCAGTTCGCTTTCGTTCAAGATCAACAGGACATACAGCGCGAGCGTGACAACGTAGATGGTGAAGAAACTGCGCGGGGCCTTCTTGGCCCGCTTTCGGGACATCAGTATGTAAACCCCGAACAGCGCTAGCGCCAGGATGGACGTGACGCCGAGCTTCAGGAGCAGCTCATGAAGCAGCGTGAGTTCGTTATCCATTACGTTTCGTAAAACCTCGTCTGGCCGGAATCATGCGGTCCAAAAATATCACATTTTCGTCCGTGCGGGTCCAGTCATTTTGACCGTGGGCTACTCATAGCATGGGAGTGCGAAACGGCACACGCCTACCATATCCTGGGTAAAGATAGGAATTTTCTACCAGATATGGTATATTTTTGCTCCGACCTAAACAATTTAGCCCGCACAGGTGATTCCATCAGCACTACTCTACGCGTCCTGATTATCGACGACAATCCGGACGACCGTGCGCTGGTCATGCGCGAACTCGGCCTGGAGTACCTCGACCTCCACGTCAGGCAGGTCACCGAAGACCAGGCCTTCGCCGACGCGCTCAAGGGGGGCAACTTCGACCTGGTGATCACCGACTCCCGCTTGCGCTGGACCGACGGCTTGTCGGTCCTGCGTGCGGTCAAGGCCCGACACCCCGACGGCCCGGTCATCATGTTTACCGGCACTGGGAACGAAGAGCTGGCGGTGGAAGCAATGCATGCGGGGCTGGACGGTTACATCCGCAAGACGACCCAGTCCACCGCGCGCTTGCGAACCACTGTCCGGTCGGCCATGGAACGCGCCGAGTCCCGGCGGCGCGCCGTTCGCCTCGAGGCTCGGCTGCACGCGCTGCTAAATCGTCTCGGCGTCGGCGTCTTCCAGTTGTCCCGAGACGGGCGCCTGCTCGAGGCGAACGAAACCTTGCTGAGCCTGCTCGGCCTGTCCTCCATGCATGAGGCCCAACGCGTGGACCTGACGGCGTTGTCCGGCGGCATCCCTGAGCGCTGCGAAGGGCGTGTATCCTTCCAGAGGCACGAACTCCAGTTGCGCCGGGCCGACGGTACGACGATCCGGGTCTCGGTGACCAAGACCGTGTGGTGGACTCCGACCGGAGAACCTGTCGTTGACGGTTTGCTGGAGGAGGTCGCTCAACCATTTCCTGGGATACCGCAAACGGAACGCCGGCGGTGGCCGCGCGTAGAAGCTCATCTAGAGACGAGCGTGCGACCCAATGGAGAGACGTCATCCGGGACCGCTCCCAACATCAGTCTCGGCGGGGTCTACGTGGTCTTGGACCGCCCGGTTCCCATCGCCGAAAACCAGCCGATCCAACTGGGCCTCGTCACCGAAGTCGGCGTGCTGGAGATCCGCGGAAGGATACACCGCATTCGCGCGGCAACGGACCACGTGGCCGATTCGCCTGAGCGTCTCGGATCAGGCTTTGCCGTCGAGTTCGAACCGCTCGACGAAACGAAGGCGGCCCTCCTCGCGTCGCTCCTGGACGGATTACGCGAGCGAACGACATCGGTAAAGATCACCGCTCTCCTCTTTCCCCAAACGACCTCACGCCTCCTGCTGGAGGCGAGCGCACTCAGCACCGCGCCGGCACAGCCCGGCGAGGGCCAACCCGGTCGCCGGGAACTTGGAAGCGCCGTGCTCCTGGAACGTCGGCTGCTCGCCAGGGTGGACGTGGCGATACCGGTGCAAGTTGAATCGAACGGCGGGCTCCACCAAGCCCGCACGACCGACCTGAGCGTGACCGGCGCAAGCCTCCGGCTGCTCGCCGGACAAACGGCTCTGACCGCGGACCAACACGGTCGGCGCCTTGTGCTGCGCTTGCTGCTGAAACAGGCCGTGCCTCCGATACCGGCGCCAGCTTCGGGCGATGTCCCCGACCTTACCGTGCCGGGCGAGATCGTGTGGGGCGCGCCCAACGGGACGGAATCCCGATCGCCGCGAGTCGGCATCCGCTTCCTCCACGACAGCGCCAACGTCCAACGCACGCTCGCCGAACTGGTCGGGAAGCTGCTTACGTTCTGCGGCCAGGCCGACGACCGGCCCGACATGGTCCAGATCCTCAGTCGCCGTGTGGAATGGCTGACGGGCGACAGCCGTCGCATTGTGGCCTGCCATGACAGCTCCTTGGAATCGTATCCGGGCACCCCGCTCGTCATCATCGCACCCGGCTACGGCAAGACCAAGACGGACTATGTGACTCTCGCGTACTACCTCGCCGCCAACGGGTTTCACGTCCTCCGCTACGACCACACTAACCATGTCGGCGAGAGCGACGGCGAGATGGCGGAGGCGACCTTGTCTAGCATGAACCAGGACCTCGGCACCGTCCTCGACTATGCGAACCGTACGCGGCCGACGAGCCCGATCGTGGTGATCGCGGTGGACGTGACGGGCCGCATCGCCTTGAAGCGGCTCGCCCAAGACCACCGGGTCACTCTACTGGTCGTGCTGGCAGGCATCATGGACCTGCAAGCCGCCTTGCGGGCTCACCAAGAGGATTCCATCGTGACCTTCTTGCGGAGCGCCGGACTCGGAACGACGAACCTGCTCGGACTGAACGTCGACGGTGACCGCTTCCTGAGCGACGCGATCAAGGAAAGCTATGCCGACCTGCTCACCACGATCGAGGACGCGAAGCGGCTACGGACCCCCGCGCTCTTCTTTGCCGCCGAGCGCGACCCCTGGACACAACTGGACGCCGTGAAGAAGGTGCTGGCCTCCCTGCAAACGCACGCGGGCCAGCTGTACCTGATCCCGGAGGCACTCCACCGACTCCAGGACAACCCGCGACAGACCCTGGCCCTGGTTCGCCTGGTGGCTTCGTGTTGCGTGGAACGGTTCTTCCCGGATCGCTCCCAGAAAGGCTTGGTGGAGCCTTCCCCGCGGACGATCGCGGCCCAGATCCGGTTGGAACGGGAACGGGCAAGAGCCCGCCACCCGAGAAGAAAACCCGCCTTACAGGAGTTCTGGCAAGCCCACCTGAACCTCACACGGCATCTCGCGAACATCTCCGCTTATTGGCACTTCCTGGAGCAGATCGCGCGCCTCGCCGGCCCTCTCGAGCGGGGAGAACGGGTGTTGGATC
>DASQRT010000064.1:0-2913 GCA_035642795.1 Nitrospirales bacterium | reverse complement strand
CCTCGCCTTTGGTGTGAGCGAGTTCACAGCACGGCTCCCGTCCGCGTTCTTCGGCACCCTCCTCGTCCTGATGCAATACGCGTTCGCCACGCGCCTGTTCGGACCGACCGTCGGCTTTCGGGCCGCCCTCATGCTCCTGCTGAACTTCGAGGTCCTGGCGATCGGCCGGATGGTCCTGACCGATATGGTCCTGGTGTTCTTCACCACCCTGAGCATTTTCAGTTTCTTCCTCGCGATGCGGGGAAAGGGGAGCGCGAAACGCTGGTACTGGGGCTTCTACCTCGGCATGGCCTTGGCGACCTTGACCAAAGGACCCGTCGGGGTGCTGGTCCCGCTGCTGGCCGTGATCCCGTACCTGCTCCTCACTCGCCGCTGGCGGGAGGTGGCCCGGGAATGCCATCTCCTAACCGGGACGGCGGTCTTCTTCCTGATCGCCACGCCGTGGTACGCCGCGATGTTCCTGCTTCACGGTGCGGGCTACGCCGATTCGGCGCGTGGGGATACGCTCACCCGCTTCTTCTCCGTCATCGGCGGACACGGCGGGACGGTCCTCTTCTACATCCCCATCCTGTTCCTGGGCTTCTTCCCGTGGAGCGGCTTCCTGCCGGCCGCGCTCGTTCAGGCGTTGCGCGGAAGGGGCCAGGATTCACAACGTGCCTTACAACTCCTGTGCGCGGTCTGGGTCCTTGGTGTGTTCATCTTCTTCACCCTCTCTTCCACCCGGCTCCCGCATTACATCGCGCCGCTGTTTCCGGCTGCCGCTCTGCTGGTCGCCGCCTCTTGGGACCGGTCCCTCTCAGCGCAGGGTGGACGCGCCGGTGCGGTCTCGTTCTGGCTGACGCTGGGAGTGGGATGCCTCTTGGGACTGGCGTTCGTCGGAATGGACTGGGCTTACCAGCGCTTCAACGCTCAGATCGTCCAGGAGTTCCCTGCGGCTGCGCAGGTCGATCCGGGCTGGGCCCCTGTGGCGATCGGATTTCTCATTCTCGGCGGGATTGGTCTCTTCGGCTATGCCGCCTTGACGGCAGGACGCGCGGGTCTGAGCTTCGGCATCGCCGCGGGGCTCATGGTCGGGATCGTGCTGTTGATCGTCACCGTGGCGCTCCCGCGGTTCAATCAGTACTTCATCGCTCCCCCACAGGTGCTGGCGGCTCGGGCCGGCCAGGCTCTCGACCCACACGAGATGCTCATCGCGTACGGACGTCCTAAGCCCAGTCTTCTTTTCTATGCGAAGCGCCGGTGCACGGCAACGATCCCATGTATCGAGATAATCAAGGCAGGCGAAGAGGACAAGATGCGCCAGCTCTTGGAGGGTACGGGGCAGGTCCTGATCCTCACGCAGGAACGCCTGCGCTCCCAGTTGCCGACCCCGGCTTCCTATTTCCCCATTTACATGCGCGAAGACGGGTACGTCTTGCTGGCCACGAAGCCTATCTTTTAAATCATGCGACTGTCCATCATCATTCCCGCCTACAACGAGCGCAGTACGATCGAAGCGGTCGTACGCCGCGTGCAGGCCGTGGACCTCGGTCCCATCGAAAAGGAAATCATCGTGGTTGATGACGGGTCTCGCGACGGGACGAACGAAATTCTGAGGGAACTTTCGGGAATACGGCACATCGCGCATGAAAGGAACGCCGGGAAAGGCGCGGCGCTGACCACCGGTTTTCAAGCGGCCACCGGCGACATCGTGCTGATCCAGGACGCCGATCTGGAATATCACCCCGAGGACTATCGGACCGTCATCCAACCCATCGTGGACCGGGCCTGCGACGCGGTCATGGGCTCACGATTTCTTCTCTACACGCCGAAATTCTTCGGCAAGCGCCGTTCCCCCTACCTCACGCACTATATCGGGAACAAGCTCATCGTGGTCGTCACGAACCTACTGTACGGACGGCACTTCACCGATTACGAGGGCTGCTATAAGGCCTTCACTCGAACCATCCTGGCCTCGACGCCCATCAAGGCCAAAGGCTTTGAATTCGATAACGAACTCGTCTGCAAATTGATGCGGAAGGGCGCGCGTATCGTTGAAGTCCCGATCCATTACACGCCACGGACCTATGCCCACGGAAAGAAGATCAACTGGAAACACGGTCTCATCATCTTGTGGACCATCATGAAGTGGCGCTTCCTGCCGCTAACCTAGCCTTTCTACGCTTCTCACTACCCTAGCGGGAGCAGTCCTTGCACGGATCGGAGAGCGGCCAAGACCACCAGCGCCGCGCCCACCGCCAGCGCTTCCTGCCCCCACACCGGAACCGCCGCCCACGCGCGCGCGAGTTCCGTGGCGGGTGCGTGTTCCTGACGGAGTTCGGCAAGCCTCAGTGGCGCCACAAGCCTCACCGGCACCAGCACGGCTCCAAGCGCGACGGCGGCCCACCAGGGCGCACAACCGACCGCCACGCCAACGATCAATAACAGGCGCCCGACGGTCTGCAGCGGACCTTTCTCCTCTCCTTCAAGATAGGTCCAGGCCAGCCCCCGCACGAAACCGCCCGCGAGCACCAGCGCGATACCCACCCCCAGGGAGATGACCTCATGAGACCAGGCCGGCGCTGGATGCAGCACGACCCAGAGAATTGCAAACGTCGAGACGGCCACAGGCACGCCAGTCCTCAAAAGACCCGGCAGCGCGTCGTTCGGCCATCGCCTGAGACCCACGACTGCCATGCTCCCGAGCACCACCCCTAGCACCGCCCCGGCCAACACATCCGTGGGAAAGTGCGAGCCCCGGAGCACGCGTGACGCGGAGACCAGGCTGGCGACCAGGTAGAGAGGGATCCGCACGGCAGGAAAAAACCAGGCCAGGACGGCCGCCGCGCCGAAGGCGTTCGCGGCGTGGCCCGACGGGAACGAATCAAAGCCTCCGGCCAGCGAGGGCCCCAGGGAGAACGCATCGCCGTGGGC
>DASQRT010000063.1:0-2370 GCA_035642795.1 Nitrospirales bacterium | reverse complement strand
GATGGTGATCAGCCCTTTGTCCACCAGGTCGCTCCGGATGTCGTTGAGTATCACCTTGAACCCGGAGCGTGCGGCCACATGCGCGATGCCGTGACCCATGGTGCCCGCGCCGACCACGGCGATGATGTCACCCGGCGGGCGTGACAACGACGGCATGCGTGCCTCCGGTTACGAGCCATAGGGGGGAAGAAGACAGAGACGGGTCATTATACCATCGAAAGATCGCGGACCTGCTAGACGGCTCGCAGCAGAAAGCCGGCGTGATAGGCGAGCCTGGCGGGTGCGGCCATCATCACGGCGGGCTCGAGAGGGTAGGAGGCGAGTGTGGCGCCATGCAGCGCGAGATAATAAAGTCTCTTGGACATCGCCTTGCGCTGTGTTTCGGGCTTCGACCGGGCCACCAGCTCCTCCACCTCCGGAGGCGGATCGCCGGTCCGGTGAAAGGAGCTGTGCCTCGCGGCAAGCTCCTTCAGGAAGTAAACCACCGGCGCGAAGTCGTACGGAATCACCCTCTCCACGCGGAACCCATTCTCGACGGCCTTCCGGCGCCACTCGGCGATGCTGTTGCCGAACATGTGAGGTCCTCGATCGCGCGTGCCTTCCATCATGAGGTACGTGCCGCCCTGCACCAGCACGCGGCGTATCTCCTTGAGAGCCAGATCCTGCCCCGCATCGGGTATGTGCTGGATGACCGTTACGGATACAGCCAAATCGAAACTTGACGGAGCGAACCCCATGGAGTCGGCGGCCATTTCGATGAAGCGGCATCCGGGCAGCCGGGTCCGGTTTGCCCTGAGGGTCTCCGGCTGCAGATCGATGCCTGTCACCCGGGCGCCTCTTTCCGAGAGAAGTCTCGACCAACGGCCCGTCCCGCAGCCAACGTCAATAATCCTGGTGGTGCGGCCCAGATCGACATGCTCCAGCAATCGGTGAAATGTCCGGACCTGAAGCCGTGCGGCGAATTTGTTGAGCCAGAGCGGGGCGCCCTCGAAGCAGACGTTGGTCAGCCCTTCCGGGTCGGCGGAGCGGTCGAGATCTCTCCACTGCGCCGAATGCAGCCGCCAGAACCGGCGAGTTTCCTCGAGTGAATACCCCGTGCGCATTGCTTGGCTCCGCCCCCCGGAGGGCGATATTCAGTGTAGCGGAATGCTACGACTGGGGCATATTCTGGTCAAGCGACCCATTGTTGGTGAGCTTGGCGGGATCCTCTGCGCTTGTCCGGCGAACGGAAAGACTGTATTATTCGCGGCAGCGGTAACCCGGCTGAGCGCAGGGGAACGGGGCCGAGGAACAGGGCCCAGAGGAACACAGCGAAGAGTCGACCAGAGATTCAGCCGGTTGCCCATGCTTCAACACAAGAGGTGAACAAATGAAGATCGGTGCCTGGAACATGATGCCTTTGACCAGCAGCAGAAAATCTCGCACAACCGATCCGATCAAAGTCAGCTCCATCATCGCATACAAGAATGACGAACGGGTGGTTCTCCACCGCGTTGAGAAGGTCAACGAGGACGGCACGAGGGAGATCTTCATCATCAAAGCCTCCCCGAAGGTGCTCAAGACGGATCATTAGTCCCCTCCCTTCTCAGGGCGCCCCGCCCGAAGAGTGCCGAAAACTCAAAAAACCTGACAGGACTTGTCTTTTCGGCCGCTCCCTGTATAATTAGCCGTCCCAGCCAAAGCAGGGTTCAAGCAACTTCACGCGGTTCTGAAGTGCAGTGCGTTTGGCTCAGGGGGGCCGTCCGTACCAAGCGACTCTGGCCAGCCATTTTCGTGCTTGCAGCGCGCTTTCCCAGCTTGAGTCTTGCGCCTCTGGACGGAGGCGGGCTGAGAACGCCGGGTTTGAAGAACGTCCGGACCAGCGCTCCGGCGAGCGCGGATGTGCCAAGTTGGAGAGATTTGCATGCGCGCAGCGCGAGTTGTTCGCCCGTTCCTGACAGTTCTGATCCTGGTTGGAAGCATCGCCACGCTGGCCTCCTGCTCTGCCGAGAAACGCCACCCTGCCACCGCGGCCGTTCCGACAGCGGCGGCGACCCCGGCCGCCACCGATGGGAGCGACTCGCAGGGCCCGATTCCTGTTTTTAAGAAGGTCCCGCCGGAAGAGAACCCCGCCCTCCTGCATCCGGCCGCCGATGAAGCGCCTGCCGCGGTGGAACCGTATCGTCTGGCCATCGAAGACGTGCTCGAGATCTCCATCTATGGCGAGACCGACCTTCAGCATGTTGAGGTGCCCGTCAGACCCGACGGAATGATCTCATTCACTTTTATCGGCGATATCGGGGCGGCGGGCAGGACGGTAGAGGAGATTCGGGCGGAAATGACCACGCGCCTGGCGAAGTACCTGCGCTCTCCCCAGGTCACCATCATCGC
>DASQRT010000062.1:0-2925 GCA_035642795.1 Nitrospirales bacterium | reverse complement strand
CGACCAGGAACCAGTAGGAATGGATCATCGCGACACCGCGCTCGAACTCCGCCTGCACCTTCGGATCGCAGGAGGTCGGGAAGCTTAACGTGCCAAGCTTCTCCTCCTGCTGCTGGGCGAAGGCGCCGGAGGCGAGCGCTGCCGTGATTAGGCCTGCGGCGCACAGTGCCCGTCGAGATTGCCTCTTCATCGCGCGCTCCTTCGGTTGGCCGATAAGGGCCGTAAACTGCATACAAAAGCCCGTCTTACTGCAACGGGCCCGAACTCCGGCGGCGGAATTCGATGTCCAGTTGCAGCCTCGTAGGATGGCAGGCTGAAGCCGAGTTGACTATCGTCGATCATGGCGGGTGTGGCAGCGTGGCTCGACGCGCAGGCTGGTCTCGACGCCCATTCCCTGCGCAACCTCAATGTTTTGCGCCACACCCGTCAGTTCAAATCAGAGCGCGGCTGAATAAGATGGGCTAGTAGGGGTAACCCTCAAGCCTTGGCGTCCTGGGCTTCCACTCATGCAGCTTGGCGTAATCATCGCCAATCGGCATCTTGACCTTCGGCAGACTCTGTTTGTCGAGGACTTCGTCCTCCGGGATCACCTTGTTCAAGAAGAGCAGGTAGGCCGTCAGCGAATAGACCTCATTGGCGGTGAGAGTCCCCTCATTCCCGGCAGGCATGCCGCGATTGATGTAATCCCACACCGTCGTCGGAAACGGCGAGCGCAGTGGCAGGATGCGCTCCCGTTGCCAGATGGGAACATCCTGGCCTTTTTTCGATTGCAACTCGGGCGCCATCCCCCCTAGGCCCGCTGGGCCATGGCAGGCGATGCACCCCTTCTGCTCAAAGACCTGTGCGCCCTCCTTGGCGGTGCCGCGGCCGGGAGGGAGCTCCTCTCCCGTAGGACCGATCGAGATATCCATGCGGCGGATTTCTTCTGCGGTCGGAGTGCGTCCTACGCCATATGTGGGCGACTGCGCGAACGCGGGGCTCCCCAGGAGCAGCAGAATCGTGACAAGCCTAAGCGAGCCCATTGGTCACGCTCCCGTCCTTGGCGATCTTCCAGGGCATAACGCTGTTGTCGAGCCCGGGCACTCGGTAATTTCGCTCCACAGGCACGTTCCACCACTGGGCGATCTGCTCTCGCAGCGCCTGCACCTGCCCGATCTCGTCGGTGGCGCGCGAAAGAATCTCGGTCGCGTTTCCATCCCAAGTCCACTGATAGCCGAACCGGACGTGCGCCATGCGTTGTGGTGTCGTCTTGAGCTCGGCGAGGTTCCACTTCTTCCCGCCATCGGTGGATACCTCCACGGTACGAATGGCGCCCCCGCCGGACCAGGCCAGCCCGCTGATCTCGTAGAATCCGCGGCCGGGCAGCTGCTGTCCGCCGGACGGGTACGTGATGACCGACTTGGGTCCGATCTGTTCGCTGAGCGCAGCCTCTTTCGGATCCTCACGGAGATGCCCGAAGTCGTTGTAGTTCATGTAATACCGGTCGACGACCTTGATGCGCCGCAGATACTTGGTGTGGAAGATTCCCTCGAAGCCGGGGGGGATTATGCGCACTGGAAACCCTTGCTGCGGCCGCAAGGCCTCGCCGTTCATGCCGTAGGCGATCAGGCAGTCGTCCATCGCTTTGGCGATGGGCATGCTCGAGGCGCCCTTCACTTCCTCGGCGCCTTCAGCGACGAACCATGTCGCGCTGCCCTTTAGGCCGCACTCCTTGAGCAGCGTTGAAAGGAGTACGCCGGTCCATTCGGCGCAACTGGTCATCCCGTGCGTTTCCTGCACGGTCTTTTGTCGCGGAGTGTGCCGGTTTCCCGCACACTCGATGAAATGCAACCGGGTGACTGACGGGAAGCGCTTCAAGTCATCCATGGTGAGGGTCAGGGGCTGATCCACCAAGCCGTGAATCGTCAGAGTGTGCAGCTTGGGATCGATGTCCGGCATGTAGGAGCCGCGGGTCGTCGCCACATAGTGGAGCGACGATGGCGTGATCACGCCAACAGAATCCTGCAGCGGCGAGGCCACGTGGAACACTTTCCCGAACAAGTCGGGTGAAGGCCTGCCGCCGGGGGGGTGCTGTATGCGCACCGAGGTCACGTAACGGGAGCGCTGGCCGTATTCGACCAACTCCTTGCTGCCCAGGATCATCGGAGAAGCGTTTTGGCTGCCCGGGGTCATCGGATGGTCGTGTGCTTGTGCCTGGCTCGATGCTAACTCTCCCAACGTGACCCCACCGGCCAACGCGGCGCCGCCCTTGAGGAGCTCCCTGCGGTTGGTTCGTTTCGAACCCATCAGTCCCTCCTTCGAACGTGGTTTTTTATCAATGACGCGACGACGAAATCACGTCCCCGCGGACGAGAGTATACGCGGCCTTGCCAAATCCGGCCAGTGCTCATGCCAGCACCCCGGGCGAGATCGATGCTGCCTTCGCCACTCTGCGGCTGCGGCGTGCCGGCGCGCTTCTTGTTGGTTCAGGTACGTTCTTTCCTAGCCGACGCCAACAGATAGTCACGCTGGCGGCGCGTGACGCGATTCCTGCCATGTATAGCATCCGAGAATATGTCGAAGAGGGTGGGCTGATGAGCTACGGCAATGATATCGCGGATGGCTATCGCCGCGCTGGGCTCTATGTCGCCCGGATTCTCAAGGGCGAGAAGCCCGCCGATCTGCCGGTCGATCAGGCCACCAAGTTCGAGTTTGTTATCAACCTCAAGACTGCCAAAGTACTCGGGCTCGAAGTGCCGCCCGGCCTCTCCGCACGCGCCGACGAGGTGATCGATTAAGGGGTTGCCTTGCCGCGATTGCTCACGGCCGCTGTTGGCACCAAGCGGACCAACCGAGACGTCTGCTATTTGTCCGCTTTCGGGGGCAAAGCAGCCATCAGCCAGCGATTGCCGGACACTCATGTGGTTTTGAACTTCAGTGACCCTG